>CAYZDC010000110.1:0-5959 GCA_964477045.1 uncultured Tissierellaceae bacterium
TACAGGCAATAGCCCCTCAAGCTATCGTGTATACCAATTCCACCACTCCTGCATTCTCCACTTATTATTATATTACTTTATGATTATATTTCAAGTCATTTATCTTAAATCTTGGGGAATGAAACAATTTTCCAACCCATTATAAGGATTGAAAAATGTAGGATTTAAGTCTCCCTGAATTCTAGTGTCTACTAGAAGAGCCCTATTTTTGTAAAACAAACTTATATATGGCAATTCATTTACCATAAATTCTTGTAAGTATGAATATGCTCTTTTTTTATATTCTCTGTTAGTAGCACTATGAATATTAAGTAGTAATTCATCCATTTTTTCATTCCTATATCTTATGAAATTATCTCCTAATTCTGTATCTAAACTATGAAACATGGACGAATAATTAGGAATTATAGCCATTTCCCAACCTAAAACTACTAAGTCAAATTCACCTTCACTTATCTTTCTTTCTATTACTTCCCATTGTGTAGAAATACTTTCCTCACTTGGGCTTTGGAAATAAGTCTCCCCATAATCTTTTATTACTTCAAATCCCAACTTTTTTAAATCATCTACTAACATGTTGGTTGTATTAAGACGTAATTGATTGTTCCCATTTGTAAGGATTTTAATAGTGAGTTTTTCTCCATTTTCATTTTCTAATATACCATCGTTGTCTCGATCTAGCCATTTTGCCTGGTTCAAGACTTCTTTTGCCTTTTCAATACTGTACCCATAAGTATTTGCATCATCAGTTAAAAGCCAAGAATCGGGATGGATTGGAACATCTATCTGAGAAGCATGGCCTAAATAAATTTTACTTATGATAGCCTGTCTATCTATACCATAATTAATTGCCTTTCTAATAGCAAGTCCACTTTCTTCTTGAAATATTTCTTTTTCAAAATTAAAACCAATAAATTCATAATTATTTGAAATATACTCTACAATTTTTATCCTATTATTTGATTTGTACTTATCCCAGTCAACTCCTAAGGAATTAGCCATACTTAGTTGTCCAGTTTCAAATGCAGTAACTATAAGTTTGTCATCTTCTAATACTTTACCATCAATATTAGTAATATATGGCTCTCCGTCTCTATAACTTGAAAATGCAGTTAAAGAAACATTCTTGAATTTTTCATATCCTACAAATTTATATGGGCCAGTACCAATAGGTACATAATTTTCTAGTTCTAAGGCACTAGCAAATGTGTTTTTAGATTCTGAGAAAACATGTTGGGGAATTATGGGAAAAGTTAATAATTCTAAGTTATTACTAGCTCCATCTTTAAAATAAATTTCTATTGTATAATCATCAATAATGTTAAAGTCAGTGATGATGCTCATACCTGAAAGGCTAAATATATCATCAGTGGCCTGAAACATATTATAATAAGAGCTAGTCTCATTCCCATATTTTAAAGTACTTATTGTAAAGCCAACATCCTTAGAAGTAAACTCTGAACCATCATGCCAGCTGACACCCTTTTTTAGTTTAACAACTATAGTCTTACCTTCATCAGTTATGCTATAATCCTCAGCCAATTGAGGGATAACATTTAAATTATTACCTATCTGAAATAGTCCTTCGAAAATTAATTTCCCAAAATGATAATAACTTATATTTTCTGTCATAAGGGGGTTAAGCGTGCTTAAGTTTGTTAAAGGCAGAACTATTTGCCCTCCTTTAATTGGTTCGTAGACTATATTTTCTTCTTCATAGTTCACCTTAATCTCTTCATCTATATTATCTGTACTACAAGCTGTTATAGTGAACAATACTATCAATATTATTATAGAAGAGATAATCTTTTTGTGTTTCAAAATATTTCCCCCTTTGGTGCTTTGTTTATATTGGTTTTTAAAAATTCTTTTATCCATATTATCAAGTCTACATAGGAAGAATTATTATTATCTTCTTTTGGCATATAGTATTTATATGCTCTACTGTAAACAGCATAATTCCACTTCACTTTTTTAAGATAATTCTCTGTTTCCTTAAAAGGTATGGTGTGAAGTTCTTTACCTTCTATGGAATACTCACTATCTAATAGCCACTTATTTACATTACCGCTGCCTGCATTGTATGCTGCCAAAACTAAATCTAAATTATTATCAAATTCCTTGTTAAGTTGACTTAAGTACCAGGTTCCCATTCTTATATTTATGGCTGGATTAAAAAGCATATCTGAATTGTAGGGGTCTATTTTTAAAACTTCACTAGCCCATACTCCTGTACTTGGTCCTATTTGCATTAGTCCTCTAGCCCCTTTTGAAGATAAGGCTAATTTATTATAGCTGCTTTCAACCTTTATGATTGATGCAACTAAAAAGGGATCAATATTATATTCTTTTGAATACTGATTTATATAATCCTTATAGGCAACAGGATACAAGGCAGAGACAATTACACTTCCAATAACAATAATCAATCCTACTATAAAAATAAGAGATAATATATTCTTAATACCCCTCTTAAACGAAAACATATTTAACCCCCAAACTACTCCAAATCCATTAATGCACTTAACACATTAGATTTTAGCAACAATTTATCATCATCATTATAAATAACAACATCCGCCATTTTAAGCTTTTCTTCCATGGCCATTTGATTTCTTATTCTCTTTATACTCTCATCTCTATCTAGATTATCTCTTTTCATTAATCTATTAATTTGATTAGTTTCATTTGAATACACAAGCCAAATTTCTTCAAAATCTATAGCTAGTTTCATAATATTTTCATACTCTTCAAATAAAAGTGGAATATCTAAAAAGATAATTTTATTGTCTCTACATTTCTTATTTAATTCTCTCACCATTTCTTCGAAAATAAAAGGATGAGTAATACTATTTAATTTATTCTTCATTTCTTCATTAGAAAATATTAGTTTTCCTAAAAGTTTTCTATTAATAGAATTGTCTTCTTTTAAAATCTCTTTACCAAAATATTTAACAATTTCCATATATGCAGGTCGGCCAATTTCAACAACTTTTCTAGCTATAATATCTGCATCAATTACAATATATCCATTGTCTAATAAAAATTTAGATACTGTGGACTTTCCAGTAGCTATACCACCGGTAAGACCAATAATTTTACATTTAGTGTGTGTCATACCAATTATCTCCTAATTTTAAGTCTACTTTTAATGGAATATCTAATTTAATAGAATTTTCCATAATTTCTTTCATAAATGCTTTTACCTCTTCAATTTCCTCTATATAAGTTTCAATTAACAACTCATCGTGGACTTGTAGTATAAGTCGGGATTTTAGATTTCTGTTTTTAAGCTCATTATAGACCCTTACCATGGCCACTTTTATAATATCTGCAGCACTACCTTGGATTGGAGTGTTCATAGCAATTCTTTCTCCAAAGGATCTTACGTTAAAATTCTTTGCAGATAACTCAGGTACATATCTTCTTCTATGAAGAAGGGTTTCCACATAACCATTGGCTTTTCCCTCTTCAACTATATCTACCATAAATTGTTTTATTAATTTATAATTATCTAAATAATTATCTATATATTCTTTTGCTTCTTTTCTACTAATATTTAAATCTCTAGATAGCCCATAATCAGATATTCCATAAACTATGCCAAAGTTAACTGCTTTAGCATTGTTTCTAATTGTAGGTGTTACATCTTCTATAGGTAAATGAAATACTTCAGATGCAGTTTTTGTATGGATATCTTCATTATTAATAAATGCTTCTTTCATCTTTGGGTCCTTAGAAATATGAGCTAATACCCTTAATTCTATTTGTGAATAGTCCCCATCTAATAATTTATATTCTGGGGCTTGAGCTATGAAAGCTTTTCTTATTTTTTTACCTTCTTCAGTTTTTATAGGAATATTTTGTAGATTAGGTTCTGTACTAGATATTCTACCTGTAATTGCTATGGTTTGGTTAAAGCTTGAGTGGATTCTATTTGTATCCTCATTTATTAAAACAATTAAACCATCGATATACGTTGATTTCAATTTTACAATAGATCTATATCTAATTATCTTTTCAATAATAGGATGTTGGTCTAGTAATTTTTCAAGCACTTCTATGTCAGTAGAATATCCTGTTTTAGTCTTTTTAATAACAGGCAAACCTAGTTTATCAAACAATATTTCACCTATTTGTTTTGGAGATTTTATATTAAACTTCATATCAGCTAGTTCGTAGATTTCTTTTGTAAGGGTTTCAATTTCCTTATCATACTCTATTCCTAAATTTACTAATTCCTCTTTATCTACTTTAAATCCATAAAATTCCATACTGCTTAATACTTCAACTAGTGGTAATTCTACTTCATAATATAATTCTTTCATATCTTGTTCTAAAATTTCTTCTATGATTAAAGGTTCCAGCTTAAACACTGTTTCCAATATAAAAGAAAGATATTTCCATATTTCATCTATAGTTAAATCACCATAGGCTTTTTTATTCTTTCCCTTTCCAACTAAGCTTTCTTCATCTAGTCCATAATATCCCAAGTAATTATCACTGAGGTGGTTTATAGAATAGTTACTTTGAGCAGGATTTATAAGATATTGACCAATCATAGAGTCAAAAGTATAATTTTTTATTTGTATACCTAATCTAAATAAGATTAATATATCAGTTTTAATGCTATGGCCTATTTTTTCTATTTTTTCATCTTCAAATATCTCTTTAAATGCTTTTATAAACTCTTCTCCAGTATTATTTAAATTTAAGATAAAACTAGGGCTATTATTAGTTTTTATACCTATATTAATAATTTTGCTTTCCATATAATTCCAATCTTCAGTAATAAACTTAAAAGCAAATTTTTTATCTTTTTTAATAGCTTCTATAACTTCCGAATAATCTTTTTCTATGATTCTATGTTCGAAAACTGTATTGATTACTTCATCCTTTTCTAGAAATTCATCTGGTATTTTATTTAAAAGAGATTTAAATTCATAGTTTTCATATAAGGGTACAAGTTCATCCCAATTACTTTCTTTGACAGCTAGGTCACTTATTTTAACATCTAGAGGTACATGCGTAATAATTTCTCCCAATCTTTTACTTATATATGCTAAGGATTGATTTTCTATTAAGTTTTCCTTTAATTTTTTCCCACTAATATTATCTAGATTATTATATACATTATCCATATCCCCATATTCAATAAGAAGCTTTAATCCAGTCTTTTCACCAATCCCAGGTACTCCTGGTATATTATCAGACTTGTCTCCCATTAGCCCCTTTAAATCTATAAATTGTCTAGGTGTTATTCCAAATTCTTGAATTATTTTTTCTTTATCATAAATATCCAGTTCACTAATACCTTTTCTAGTTATTAAAACTTGGGTATGGTCCGTAGCCAATTGCAAGTAATCTTTATCCCCTGTTACTAAAATAGTGTCTAAGCCTTGTTCTTCGCCAGTTTTTGCCAGTGTTCCAGCTATATCATCAGCCTCATACTCTGAAAGTTCTAGGGTCACAATATTCATAGCTTCTAGTATTTCTCTAATCATAGGAAATTGTTGAGCTAATTCACTAGGGGTTGACTGCCTAGTCCCTTTATATTCTTTATACTCTTTATGCCTAAAGGTAGGTCCTTTTTTATCAAAAGCTACACAAAGATAATCCGGATCATATTCATCTTTTATTCTATATAGCATAGTTAGAAAACCATATACTCCGTTAGTGTAAATACCTTCTTTAGTAGTTAATAATGGTAATGCATAAAATGCTCTATGCAAAAGTGAACTTCCATCAATTATCATAAGTTTTTTTCTATCCAAAATATCACTCCTAATTATGAAACTTCTCTTAATTAGTATACCTTAAAAGCTCTTTCTAGTAAACAAAAGAGGGGAAAATAAATCTTGATTTTACAAGATTTTTATGTTAATATAGTTAAGATGTGAATATGTCGGAGTGGTGGAACTGGCAGACGCGCTGGACTCAAAATCCAGTGGTAGCAATA
>CAYZDC010000111.1:0-1417 GCA_964477045.1 uncultured Tissierellaceae bacterium
TTATCATAAATATTTAGATGAGGAAAAAGTGCATATTTTTGAAAAACAGTATTTATTTGTCTTTTAAATGGAGGAATATCTGTAATATCCATTCCGTCAAAAATGATCTTTCCTGCTGTAGGTTTTTCAAAACCACCAATTATCCTAAGTGTAGTAGTCTTCCCACAACCACTAGGACCTAATAGTGTTAAAAATTCATTTTGTCTTATATAAAGACTTAAATCCTCTAGTACATTAACATCTCCAAATGATTTAGAAATGTTGATTAAGTCAATAGCATTGTTTTGCTCCACTTTTTTCCCTCCTCTTAATTTAAAAACTTGGTGGTGTGCTTACCCAAATTATCCTAGCTTTTGCCTTACCTGCATTAGAAATATAATGATTTGAGTTTGCCTTAAAATAAAAACTCTCTTCCTTCTTTACTTTTAGTTTTTCGTTACCTAAATGGATGTAGATATTTCCACTTATTACATAACCAAATTCTTCACCTTCATGAGGAGAGTCTTCCTTGGTTCTGCCATCTTTGTCTAACTCAATAAGTATAGGCTCCATTATATTCTTTTGAGCATTGGGTATTATCCATTTTAAATTATACCTTAATTCTTCATTTTCACTTTCAAATGCATCTTCTATAGAAAATACAATTTTTTCATCTATTGTTTCATTAAAGAAGTCTTTTAAATTGGTTCCCAGTCCTTCTAGAATATCTACAAGGGTAGCAATGGAAGGTGAAGTTAAATCTCTTTCAACCTGAGATATAAATCCTTTTGTCAATTCACTTCGATCTGCTAATTCTTCTTGAGTTAGAGAATTCTTAATCCTAAGTCTCTTTATTTTATCTCCAATATTCAACTTTTAGACCTCCTTTAACTAGTTATATATTAAATAATTAGTTTATTATTACTAAACTTTTATAAGAACTATCTCATTATAATGAAAGTAATAAGAGTTGTCAAGGATTATTGCAATTTATTTTTTTGTTTTTAACCTTCTATTATAGCCATAGTTTGTAAATCATTGTATTATGAGTTTAATATATGATTAGTAATTAATAAAATAAAAAAAGCCATTGAAAACTGGCTTTTATCAATTATATTATTTTAAATTTTTAATCAATTTTATAGATTTTCATATTCTTAATTGCTGCTTCTACTAAACTATCAATATCTAAGGCTTCTTCAGACATTTTTATTTTATCTACTTTTGGTTGAGTTACTACATGTTTTGGTAAAAACACAGTACAACAATCTTCAAATGGCAAAATCGAAGTTTCAAAAGTTTCAATTTCTTTTGCAATTTGGATAATGTCTACCTTGTCAAAACCAATTAATGGTCTTAATATAGGTAAATTAACAGATTCATTGGTTACTGTAATACCTTGAATTGTTTGACTTGCAACTTGTCCTAAATTCTCACC
>CAYZDC010000111.1:1427-5887 GCA_964477045.1 uncultured Tissierellaceae bacterium
ACCAGTTATCAGTGCATTATACTTATTATAAAGAGCAATTCTTTCTGCTATTCTCATCATGAATTTTCTAGAAATTATTGTCATTTCGCTTTCTGGGCATTTTTCATTTATTTCTTTTTGTATCTCTAATATATTTACACTAAATAATTTAAATTTACCTGTATATCTAGATATTATTTTTGCCAAATCTATTACTTTTTCTTCAGCTCTTTCAGATGTAAAGGGGTAAGAATGATAGTGAACACAATTGATTTCTAATCCTCTTTTAGCCATCATATAGCCTGCTACAGGACTATCAATACCACCAGATAGGAGTAGTAAGCCTTTACCATTAGTTCCCGCAGGCAGGCCTCCTGAACCTTTGATTTTGTCAATATATATATATGCATTGATTTTAATATCTATATATAAGTAAATATCAGGATTGTGAACATCTACTCTTAAGTCTTCAAACTCTCTAAGGATAACTCCTCCCATTTTACTCGAAAGCTCTGGAGACTTATATGGAAATGTTTTATCTGCTCTGGTAGTTAAAACTTTAAAAGTTTTTATATTTTCTTTTTCTAATTTTTCTTTCATAATTTGAATAGCTGCAGCTTTTAGATCTACTATATCTTTTGTAGTTACCTTTATACAAGGGCTAATATAAACTAAGCCAAATACTTTTTTCAATCTATTAATCATCTGAGGAAAATCATTTTCTTCTCCTTCTATATATATTTTACCTTGTTCTTTATATATATTTTCAAATCCAATATCCCTAATGGCTCTTTTCATATCCTTAATTAACTTATCTTCAAAATACTTTCTATTTAAACCTTTTAAGATCAATTCTCCTAAACTAACACTTAAAACTTTAATCACAAAATCACCTCATAATAATTTTTCTTATATCTTTAACAGAAGCTTTTAATATACCCATTAGATAATCAATATCCGATTTGCTTGTTTCATAGGAAAAACAAAATCTAATGGTCCCTTGGATTTCAATATCATTTAATCCAATAGATTCTAATATAGGACTTTTTTTGGTCCCTTTAGATGAACATGCTGAAGTTGTGGAAACATAAATTTCTTCTTGTTCTAAATAGTGTAGCAGAACTTCTCCTCTTATATTTCTAAAAGAAACACTTAATATATAGGGAGATGATTTACTGTCTAAGGAACTATTTATTTTAATATCATCTATTTCATTCATTATACTATTAGCTAAATACTCTTTAATTAGAGAAACCTGTTGGAATTCATTTTTAAACTGCTGTGATAATATCCTAACGGCTTCTCCAAAACCTATAATTCCACTAAGGTTTTCAGTACCAGATCTAATACCGCTTTCTTGGTTGCCTCCCAAAACTACAGGTGGCAAATTTAATCTGCTATTTATATAAAGCCCACCTACACCTTTTGGCCCATGAACTTTGTGGGCGCTAAATGAAAAAGTATCTACTCCTAAACTTTTTAAAGAAAATGAAATTTTCCCAAAAGATTGAACCCCATCTATGTGAAAAAGTGCATTAGATTGTACACCATTTAAAATCTTTCTAACTTCTTCAATGTTTTGAATTACACCAATTTCATTGTTTACATGAATTAAAGATACTAATATAGTGTCTCCTCTTATAGATTCTTTAAGTTGGTCCAAATCAATATTTCCAAAACTGTCATTATCTAAATAAGTAATATCATAGCCCTTACTTTCATAATATTTCATAATATTATGTACCGATGGATGCTCTATTTTTGTAGTAATAATATGTTTGCCTCGAGCACCGTACTTTTCTATTATTCCTTGAATGGCTATATTGTTGCTTTCAGTTCCACCTGATGTGAAAAATAATTCATTTTTATTAATATCTAAATAATTTGAAATTATCTCTCTTGCATTTTTAATTTTCTTTTCAGAATTAAGACCTAATCTATGAAGAGATGAAGGATTTCCATAATCTTCTCTTAAACTTTCCATAATTATATTAATAACTGATTCTCTAGGTTTTGTTGTAGCACAATTGTCTAAATATATCATTAATACCACCCTTTTCCTATATGATTAATCTCATTGATATGATTTAACTTTATTCCACCTTATATATTATATAGGAGTTCATAAGTATATCAAAGACCTATTAATATAAGGTTGCAAAAATTAACCTAATTTGATATAATTTTACTGTGGTTATCCCCCTGGTAACCAAGAATAAAATCTTTATCCCAATACCCTTTTGAACGGTTTTTACCATGCAAAATGGATGAAAGACTCCTCTGTGGAGTCTTTTTTTTTATGCATATATATGATATCATTTATCTAATAATTAAAAAGGAGAATCCACTATGCCTAATAAAGTTGTTATAATATTTACTGGTGGGACCATTTCCATGAGAATTGACCCTACCTTACATGCTGCAATACCTTCTTTGAATTCAGAAGAAATTATGGCTATGGTAACAAATATTGAGAAATTTGCTGAAATAGAAATTGTAAATTTTGCCAACTTACCTAGTCCTCATATTACTCCTACTATTATGATGGATTTAGCAAAAATTGTAAAGCAAAATATTGAAAGAGATGATGTAAAAGGGGTTATAGTTACACATGGGACAGATACCCTAGAAGAAACAGCTTATCTATTAGATTTAATCACTAACAATGAAAAACCTATTGTGGTTGTAGGGGCTATGAGAAATAGTTCTGAGTTAGGCTATGATGGTTCTAGTAATCTAGCCGCTTCTATCTGTACTGCTATTTCTGAGAAATCTAAAAATAAAGGTGTACTAGTAGTTATGAATAATGAAGTTAACGCAGCTAGCCAAGTTACTAAAACAAACACCTTATCTTTAGATACTTTTAAATCTCCAGAATTTGGCCCACTAGGTATAGTCGATAACGATGAGGTTATTTATTATAGAGATATTGTTAGCCGTCAATTTATAAATACTGAGGTTATAGAGAATAAAGTTGCTCTTATAAAATCTGTGCCTGGAATGGAATCTGATATTTTCCGCTTTTATATTGATAATCACTATAAAGGGATTGTAATTGAATCATTGGGTAGAGGCAACTTACCACCTGCTATGCTTCCAGGAATCCAGGATGCTATAAGTAATAATATTCCTATTGTTATGGTGTCTAGATGCCCTACAGGTAGAGTCTTAGATACATATGGTTATGAAGGCGGTGGAAGAAATCTACGGGAAATGGGAGTAATATTTGGAGGGAATCTTCCAGGACAAAAAGCTAGGATTAAGTTAATGTTGATTTTAGGTGTAACTAGAGATCTAAACCAAGTCTCAGAATTATTTCAACAAAGTCTAGTCAAATAATCACAAAGTAGAATCCTATACATTTTATTTACTATAATATTGTAATAAGGTGATAATATGCAAATAATTAATAGTAAGTTCAAGCACAATTTATCTCTTAGCAAATATTCTATAGATGAAAACTCATGTTTTTTAGATATTGAAACCTTAGGATTAAATAGAAATAAAGATATGATTTATTTAGTGGGGCTTCTCTATTTTGATAAAGCAGATAATTTGTGGAATCTTGACCAGTACTTTTCGCAATCAATTCAAGACGAAAAGCCTATGCTAATAGAATTAGCAAAGAAAATAGAAAGCTTTAATACCATTATTACCTATAATGGTAATTCTTTTGATCTACCTTATTTAAACAAAAGATTCCACCTTTATAGTATTGATTTTAATTTTTCTAATAACCATTCTTTGGATTTATATGTAATAATTAGGAAGAACAAGCAATATTTAAATTTAGAAAACTATAAATTAAAAACATTAGAAAGATATCTAGGAGTCTATAGAGAAGATATTTATTCAGGCCGAGATTGTATAGATTTTTATAAGAATTATCTTATTACAAAAGATTTAGGCTTAAAGAAGAAGATTCTGCAACATAACTATGATGATTTATTTTATATGTTAGATTTAATGAAAATATTAGATATTTTAAAACACAAAAAGACCATTTCACTGCAATTAACAGATAAACCTTTTGACCTTATATTAGAAGATATTAAATTAGAAGGAGATTTCCTAATTATTCAGGGAATTATTGAAAGTAAATTTTATTATAAAATGAACTATTATGGAGATAATTATAAAATTGTATCTGAGGATGATAATAGCTACCATATAAAAATAGAACATAAAAAAGGTCTATTAACTCCTACAATAAATTGCTTATTTATTTATAGTAAAGACTTTTCTATAGATATAATTGATGAATCCAAGCACTCTCCCCCTAATGGAGTTGTTTTATTACAAGTTGGAAATAATTTTATAATCCCAAATATCAAGAACCTTATAAAACAATTAGTAAATGGTATACTTATTTAATATTATTCACGAACAAAAAACAGCCTCCTAGTTATATAACTAAGAGGCTGTTAAAATTTGGTGGGCCTTCAGGGACTCGAACCCCGGACCTACCGGTTATGAGCCGG
>CAYZDC010000112.1:0-5658 GCA_964477045.1 uncultured Tissierellaceae bacterium
AATCCATTTGAAATAATACTTGCATTGTACCTTCTCTAGCTTGTTTTCTACCCATGTTCTCCTCCTGTTATATCTTATTAATCTTTTACCTTTACTATCTTCTACCTGGAGGAAGTATTCTTTCCAACAATTCTAATAAAGATTTTTTTGTATAGGATTGACTGCCTAATATATATCCTACAAGTGTACACAAAACTATAAAAAGAGTTTTAAAGAATCCAATAGTAAGTATTAATACAGATAGTATAAATCCTATTAAACCACCAAAAAACTTTTTCTTATTATTATTTATCCAATTTATCCCTGAGATAAAAATGTCTTTTATCATATTAACACCACTTTCCTTATCTTACTCTACTGGTAGGTGCGGTCACTTTGCCAATTTCTACTTTTATTTGTCCAGTCTTAGCTCCAGTTATGCTTTCTATATGCTCTTTAACCCCTTGTTGCAAATCAAATGCCAGTTCTGGTATATTCATTTCTCCTGAAACTTCTCCATTTAGGTTTAAATCAACCATACCATCTATTAGATTTACCTTTGTTTTAATATTTCTAATACCTGAAAACTTATTAGCTACATTTTCAACTAGACCTATAATGGTTTCTTCATAAATTAATATTTCACCAAACTCATTTCTCATAACTAAAAAAGACTGGTCATCATCTTTATCCTTCATAGTAATTCCAGAAAATATAAATCTAACTGAAACTAAAAAGAATACCAAACCAATTAAAGAGTACCAATAATTGCCCCTCATAGAATCGATGAATCCCATACCATCTTCTATTGATAAAACACCCTGCATATTAAATGGCAAAATTATTATGATAAAGGATATTATGGCTAAACATATTGAATAAATTGCTAAAATTAATCTATCATATATTTTCATTTCTCTGCCCCTTCCTAAGATTTAAAATTACCCTCTGATTATTCAGAGGGTAAATATACTATTTCAATCTTGGTTCTACATCTTTTGTTTCTTCTTTTGGAATATTTACTCCTTGAATACTCACATTAACTTCTACTACATTTAAACCAGTCATAGATTCAACAGAAGCTTTAACATTTTGTTGAACCAATTCTCCTACCTCTGTAATATTAACACCATAATCAACTATAATAAATAGATCTATTGCAGTATCATGCTCTCCCATTTCTACTTTAACACCTTTAGATAGGTTCTTCATTCCCAGCATTTCTGTAATACCACCAGTGATACCACCGCTCATACCAGTTACACCAGGTATTTCTGTAGCAGCTACCCCTGCTATTATTGCTACTACATCATTTGAAATTTTAACACTACCATTTTCACCATAATTATCCATAGATTTTTCTGACATATATACACCTCCTAGGCATTACAAACTTTCACCTTATTATACCAAAGCTATTTGTGATTTACAACATTTCTATTATTATTTCCTGATTTCCCCAAAGCATAGTAGAAAAAGTCTAAAACCTAGTGGTCTTAGACTTTTAATAAAATTCTTATTCTTCTTCCTCTTCTTCTTCATTGCCGTGATAGCATCCACACTCTTCATCTTCACAACAATCTAGAAAATCATCAAAATCATAATCATCATCAAAATCGTCATCTTCATCATCATAAACTTCATCTTCTAAATCAGATAAATCTTCATCTATAAAGTTAACATACTCTTCAAGCTCAATCTGATCATCGATTGTATCTGCTAACACATCTGCAAATTCTTCTAGTGTGTCAATAATATGAAGCAATAATTTGCCTTCCTTAGTAGAATCATCTACTCCTAGACCATCAGCTAAACCTTGTAAATAAGAAACTTTTTGTAATAAAAAATCCATAATAATCCCTCCTGTTTTTTTATTAATCTTTACTAAACCCTAGACATATACTCTCCAGTTCTTGTATCTATTCTAATTATATCGTTTAAATTAACGAATAATGGAACATTCAATGTATACCCTGTTTCAACTGTAGCAGGCTTTGTAGCCCCAGAAGAAGTATCTCCCTTTAAACCTGGCTCAGTTGCAGTAACTTCTAATTCTACAAAGTTTGAAGGTACTACTTCTATAGCTTTACCTTGGAAAAAGCTAATTGTAGCTTTGTCATTTTCTTTGAGAAAATACATTACATCTTCTACTGCTTCTCTTTCTAATGGTATTTGATCATATGTTTCTCCATCCATGAAATAGTATAACTCACCATCACTATATAAATATTCCATTTCTTTTGTTTGAATGTTAGCCCTTGGGAATCTTTCAGTAGGGTTAAAAGTCACATCCTTTGTACCACCAGATAATACAGATCTAATCTTGGTTCTAACAAAAGCTGCTCCTTTTCCTGGTTTTACATGTTGAAAGTCTATTATTTGAAATACATCTCCATCCATTTCAAATGTTACACCTTTTCTAAAATCTCCAGCAGAAATCATAAATCTACCTCCTGTCTATGTATAATTTAATAAGTTCACCTTATTATACCAATATCCACTATTTACTACAAGTAATAAATTCATTGTAGGCTTTTAAAACCTGATTATATATCTGTTCCTGGGATTTGTCCTCCACATCTACTACTAAGTCACTGTAATTCAGGTATAAATCTTCCCTAGCCTTATACAAATTATGGACTGCTATATATAAATCTTCCCCTTTATTTAATAAGGGTCTAATAGTTTTTGAATTCTTTAGATTCT
Source organism: uncultured Tissierellaceae bacterium (assembly GCA_964477045.1). Lineage (GTDB taxonomy): Bacteria > Bacillota > Clostridia > Tissierellales > Tissierellaceae > CAYZDC01. The sequence continues at coordinate 2,686 of CAYZDC010000112.1, forward strand.
CAGTTATGGTAGCTACATCAGCTTTAAAATAAACTATAAATCCATTTTTCTTTAAATTTTCTATATTCTTCTCTCTTAAAACAATACCTCCCCCTGTGGATATAACCCGATTATCCAAAGATGATATATCTTTAATTATTTCTTCTTCAATATCCCTAAAATAATCTTCTCCATATTTGTGAAATATATCATCTATGGATAAGAGTTCTCTTTTTACTATGGTAGCATCTGTATCTACAAAGTCTCTATCCATGACTCTTGCCATATATTTTCCCTTTGCAGTTTTACCAACACCACTCATACCTATTAATACAATATTCTTCATAGATAAAATATCTCCTATTCCCTTTTTTTCAACACTAGAAATTCATAATCTAAGAAATCTGGCAAATAGGTTCCATAGCGATAAATATATTTTCTATCATAATTTACTGTGACTCTATCTAAATCTATCCATCCCTCTTCACCATTGCTCATGATTATACCATTAATTATTGGATTAATCTCTGAGTTTACTATTATTCTTCCATTATTTACTATTATAATCCCATTAAAAATAAACTCACTATGAACAATCAAATCACCATTAAGGTATAAGACCCCATCTATGGAAGTAGGATTATCTGATTGGATGTGAAGCTCAGGTTCTTTATTGAATTTATCCTCCATAAGAATAAAAAACTCTTTTACCTTATTTTTATCAGCATGAATAAATGAATCCACCTTAACTACTTGATTGTTTTTTAAATAAAGAAGCTCCATATCTCTACCACTTATGGTATTTACTCTTATGCTTTCATAATCCAAAAAATCAATCTTATTTATATGTGAAGCTATATTATTTAAAGAAATTTTGCTTTCTAAAATACTCATATAGTCTAAAACTTCTACTTGTTGTTCATCATTTAAATAATCTTTATGCAATACTGGCAAATCCTCTTCAAAGATTTCTCTAACCACTGTAAATAAAGAACTTGCATTGGTAGTTTGATTATTATTTTCTGTTTTACCCAATAATTTCAAGCACTTTCTATTGTTTTGCATTTCAAAACTTAGGGATACCTTTTTTTCACTATCTCCCGCTTCTATATCCTCTGAAGATAAAAGTATATAATCTTTTGGCTTGTTCATGGTTTTTCTAAATTCGTTAACAATTAAAGGTTGTAATTGATTTTTCCAGTACTTGTCTTCATACATACACATGTAAATCTTAGCTTCAGATGTATAAAATCCCTGATTATTTGTGCTTTTATTTTGAGCAATTTGCATATGTATAGTAGACAGGTGAAGAACATATACTACCACCATAAAAACTACTAGAAAAACTAATAAAGTTAAAATTAATATAGATCCTGGCCTTTTCATCCCTTTTTACCTAATAATCCAAAGAACAATTTAGTAATATGGTGGACTTAAACCTATCTTCTAATCTTTTGTCACAAATTTCCAAGTCTAAATAAAGCATTTTATTATCCCAATCTATATAAGTATCTCCAAAGGATTCTATAGATTCACAAAGTTCATTTTTCTCAGTGAGAGCTTCACCAATTATGGCTACTTCCCCATCAAACCTTTTGGAAAGTCTATATAGTCTGTTGTTTTGAATATAATAAGTAAAATATACATATTTGTCTACACCTGAATACTTAGGCTGATACTCCATTACCACTAGTCCAATATTGTTGGGATACAGACTATTTAATGCAGGAACATTTTCACAGTCTATTATCTTATCTGCATTTTGTATTTCATATTTCATATATTCTATAGCAAAATTGCCATTATATAATAATTCATCGGTTTGTTCTGCAGAAACATTGCTTTTAGAGGAATATGTTAACATGGACAGGCATATACCTACCACTATTGAACCAATGCAAATGGTACATAATAATTCCAAAAGGGTAAATCCCTTTTTATTTCTTAACAACTGTCTTATACTCCACATATTGACCCTTCCCCTCTTCCTTATCAATATATATTCTAACCAGTAAATTCATCATAAGCTCAGTTTCTTTTGTCTTTGTGATCCTACATTTATATTTTTCCAGGTCAGTTGACCCTACCTTTGATGTGATTACTTCATCACAATTTTCTAATTCTAAAAATATGGATTCCAAACTACTATCCTTACCTCTCAACCTTTCAACAGTCATTTCACAAAGGTATAGCATATGCTGCCTTTGTTTTACCCGGTTAAAATTCATCATTGAATTTTGAAATATAGGAAGGGATACTGTGGCTATAAGCCCTACTAAAAATAGTCCTACAATTACCTCAATAAGAGTAAATCCAATTCTCTTCATATTTACCTGCCTTATTTAATAGAATAGATATTTAACTTTCCAGAAGTTACAACTATGGCAAACCTATACTTATCACCATTTCTCTTTTTTAACACAAAACTTCCAGACCTTGAGGGAGATCCGGAAGGACTAAATATTACTACACTTGTTGTAGTATCTACAGTTCTTATGAATTTTAAGCCAGATTCAAATTTTTTCGATTTGATTAGGGTAGAAGAGCTACTAGTAATTTCATACTTGTTGTTGTCTACATCTATTTTAACTTCATAGGGACAATTTTCAACTATTGCTTTATGTCTACTCATTAATAAATCTCTTTTTAATTCTGAAAACTCTTGATTCTCCTTTATAGTATTTAAAATTCCAAAACTTGGAATAGCTATAGCCATAATAAGAGAAATAAGGGCCAATACAATTAATATTTCAATTAATGTATAGGCCCTTTTTACTGTCATCTACTAGTATCTCCAGTCATTTAAGATATAAAGCATATAACTTACTTCTCCTCTATTTATCTTGTTGTCAATGCTGTCGTAGAAGGAAGTTCTAGTCTTTTTCTCATAAAGCATTTTTGCTGCTGTGTGGTGCCATTTAAATTCTTTATCAATAAATCTTCTCATAATTATTTCTAATTCCCTATAGGATATATGATCATTAGGTCTAAATG
>CAYZDC010000113.1:0-3282 GCA_964477045.1 uncultured Tissierellaceae bacterium
AATCAAATTTTTCAACAGCTTTCATTAAACCAATGTTACCTTCTTGAATTAAGTCTAAGAATAACATTCCTCTACCTACATACCTTTTTGCTATAGAAACCACTAATCTTAAGTTAGCCTCTGCTAATTTTTTCTTGGCAATTTCATCTCCAGCTTCCATTCCTTGTGCTAATTCTATTTCTTCATCACCGGTTAATAAAGCTATTTTGCCAATTTCTTTTAAATACATTCTTACAGGGTCATCAATATTTACACCCTTAGGTACATCTAATGATGCTTTTTTTACTTCATCTTCATCATCTTTTTCTGAATCTTCATTATCTATTAATACATCTTCATCTTTCTCGCCTAAGATTTCTATTCCGGAGTCTTCTAGTCTTTGGTAAATTTCATCTATTTCATCAGTATCCAAATAAATCTCTTCTAAAGCGTCCATTATTTCTTTGTATGTTAATGTGCCGTTTTTCTTGCCTTTAGTAAGCAATTTTTTTTCAGCCAATATTCTATCCTTTTGTATTTGTTCTGCGGTTTTTATATTCTTTTTATTGTCTTCCAATTCTAGAACCTCCCTACTCATGTCTAATGAGTTTGATTTCTCTATTGATCTTTGGTATTTCCATACATAGATTAATGAAAAGTTCATTTTCCTCTTCACTTTTATCTGTTTGCTTTTCAAGCTTTGCTATGTGATCAATAATTTCATTTCTTTTAGTCTCTAATTTGTATAATATTAAATTATTTGTTAAATCTATAATTACTTGATCCATATCTGTAGGTTGAAACTTTAGCTCTCTACTTTTTATGGATTTTATAATATTCATGTTAAAATTTTCTATTTCCTTTACTCCATTAATTAATTCTTCTATTTCTATATTATCACTTTTACTGTAGCTCTCTTTAATTAATTGAAAAAGTTCACTACACTCATAGTTTGCAAAATGTTCAATATTTACTCGTTCAATAATAGACTCAAAATAGTCTTTATCTTCTATCATTAATTTAATTAAATCAACTTCTGCCTTTATATTACCAGAAATAATTTTTGCTCCAACTGGATAGATTTTGCTTTTAGACACATTGTTAAAATTTGGTCTTTTGTTGGTATATCTATTGTTATAAGTGTTTCCTTTTATTTCCTTTTCTATAGCTTCCTTTGGAATATTCATTTCTTCTGATACCTTGTCTATATAAACAGCTTGCTCTATAGGACTTTTTAAGGATTTAATTATTTTTGAAACTTCAATAGTAAACTTAATTTTATCTTCAGATTTTTCAAAATTATATTTCTTTTTATTTATATGAATTTTAAAATCTATATAATTCAACGAATTGACAAATAGCTTTTCAAACTCCATTAAGCCAGCTTTATTTATATAGTCATCAGGATCCATGCCATCTGGCAGCAATATAATTTTAGGATTTACTCCCTCTGCAACCAATATGTCTATGGCTTTTAATGTGGCATTGATTCCTGCTAAATCTGAATCAAAGCAAATATAAACTTCTTCTCCATATCTTTTTAAGAGTTTGGACTGTCTACTTGTAAGTGCAGTTCCAAGACTAGCCACAGAATAGTTAATTCCACTGGAAAATAATGAAATTACATCCATATATCCTTCTACCAATAGAATTTTCTTTCTAGAAGAAAATTTATTCAATAAGTTCAAACCATAAAGATGATTGCCTTTATTAAATACTATTGTATCTTGTGAATTTAAATACTTGGGCATAGTATGGTCTAATACTCTTCCACCAAAGCCTACTACTCTTGATTTTGTATCAATTATTGGAAAAATTATCCTATTTCTAAACTTATCATAGTATCCCTTATTGCCAGTTCTCTTTCCAATTAATCCTAATTTCTCTAACTCATCATCTGAGTAACCCTTCAATTTTAAAAAATCATATAATTTACCCCAACTATCCTCTGCAAAGCCTAGCCCATATTGTCTAATTACTTTAGGAGATATCTTTCTCCTTTTTAAATAATCTAAGGCTTTAGGATTTTTAGTTAAGTTATCATGGAAAAACCTGGCTGCATCTCGATTAATTTCATAAGCTCTATTTTTTTCTTCTAATCGTTTATTATCTATTGGAGTTTCTTCAATGCTGATTCCATATTTATCTGCCAAAAATTTTATTGCTTCTGGAAAATCTAAGTTTTCTTTTTTCATAATAAAAGTTACTCCATCTCCGCCTTCTCCACAGCCAAAACAATGGAAAAAATCCTTAGACTGGTTAACAGTAAAAGAAGGTGTTTTTTCACTGTGAAAGGGGCAAAGACCTACATAGTTTGTTCCAGATTTTTTAAGTGGTAAGTAGTCAGAAATTAAATTTACTATATCTATGCTTTCTTTTACCTTTTCTATTGCATCATCATTGATGTATACTGCCATATAATCACCTATATCTTCAACTATAGTTTTAAATAATATATTCTCTCTATATATACTTCCACATAAATTTTAAATGTCCTTCTTTTATTTAATATTTTTCCCAAGGTCTTGGAATGAAAATATTAGTAAATACATTTACCACATATCTATCAGTCATACCAGCAATATAATCACATATAATATCTTCTTTAGTAGAATCTAAATTATTGTACATTGCTATATGCTCCTTAGGCAGGTTGTCAATATTTTTAAGATAATACTTATATAATTCCTCAATTATATACTCAGCTTTTCCTTCTTCTGACTTGGCTTTATTATTGAGATATACTTTTTCGAACATCCAGTTTCTTAATTGGTTTGTGTTTTCTCCTATTAATGAGCTCATGCTTATCTTATTTTTATCTTCACTATTAATAATAATATCCATAATCATAGTATTTATACGGGTTCCATGAGTGTTACCCAAGACTTCTATGCATTTAGCTGGTAATTCTTCATCCTTAATTACTCCTGCTCTAATAGAATCATCAATATCATGATTTATATAGGCGATTCTATCTGCATAATTAACAATCTGGCCTTCTAAGCTTTCACTTAATTCTTGGCCGGAATGTTTAATTATACCTTCTCTAACTTCATAAGTCAAATTTAAACCTACTCTTTTATCACTATGCTCTAAGAAGTCTATAACTCTCATGCTTTGCCTATTGTGGAGGAATCCATTTGGATGTAAATGGTTCAATACTCTTTCCCCAGTATGGCCAAAAGGAGTATGTCCCAAATCATGACCTAGGGCAATTGCTTCTACTAAATCTTCATTTAGCCTTAAGGCTCTAGCTATAGTACGACCAATTTGAGCTACTTCCAGTGTATGAGTAAGCCTGGT
>CAYZDC010000113.1:3292-5630 GCA_964477045.1 uncultured Tissierellaceae bacterium
ATGATCTCCTTCAGGAGCAATAAAGACTTGGGTTTTATGCTTTAATCTTCTAAAAGCCTTAGAGTGTATAATCCTATCTCTATCTCTTTGAAACTCTGTCCTTATATTGCATTTATCTTCAGGAACAACTCTGCCTTTAGAATTTTTACTTAGAGTTGCAAATTTTGATAATCTTAATTCTTCATAATTTTCAGTATCAACTCTGATATTCATATTCTTACCCCTTTATTAGATAGAATAAAACATAGATAGAATCTCTTACTATATATATTCTATACAAGTTTGAAAAATCCTTCTTTTTTTTAAATATATTTAAAAATATATTTTACCATGAAAAAGAAGTGTTGAAGACAACACCTCTAGCATGATTTATTTTAATCCAAACTCTTTTATCATATGATCGGTTATTATTCCGGCTGTTTCTTCTATTGCAGAATTGGAAACATCTATAACGATACATCCTATTCTTTCCATAATTTCCTTTGCATATTCTAGTTCCATATTTATTCTATCTACATTTGCATAACTTGAATTATCAGCCAGCCCTAATGCTTTTAATCTGATTAATCGTATTTCATTAAGAATTATAGGGTTTGCCACTAATCCTATAATTCTTCTCTTGTCTTTTTCAAAAATTTCTTTTGGAGGCGGCACTTCTGGGACTAAGGGTATATTTGCAACCTTGTAATTTTTATTAGCTAAATACATGCTTAGGGGAGTTTTAGAAGTTCTAGAAATTCCTACCAAACAAATATCTGCTTTCTTTACACCTCTTGGGTCTTTACCATCATCATACTTTACTGCAAATTCAATGGCTTCTACTTTTTTAAAGTAATTTTCATCTAATCTTCTTATTAGCCCAGGTTCCCTTTTTGGCCCATATCCTAATAAGTTTTCAATAGCCTTCATTGGAGCAGACATAATATCTATTGTTGGAATATTAAATTCAAGGCCTTTTTTACTTATATAATCTGCAATTTTTATCTGTACAGTTGTATATAAAATAATGCTAGTGAAAAGTTTGGCTTCATGGAATATTTCTTTTATTTGTTCTTCTTGAGAAACATAAGGATACCTTTTAATTTCAAATTTGTCAGAAGTAAATTGTCTGATTGCAGCCTTCCCAATTAATTCACCAGTTTCCCCAATTGAGTCAGAAATCACATATAATACAATATTGTTAGCCATAATCCACCCCCTATCACTTATTTGCTTATAATCTTAGACAAATCCCCTACCATCATCATAGTGTTATAAATTTTTCTTAGTAAGGCTAGTCTATTGTTTTTTAATTCTTCATCTTCTACCATTACCATTACCTTCTCAAAATAATCAGATATTGGGTTACTTAAAGTAGATAGCAAATCTAAGGCTTTGTCGTATTCCTTCTTTTCTATTAACCCTAAAACTTTTGATTCAATATTATTGTAGCTATCATAAAGTTCTATTTCATCTTCTGATAGTAAATCTCTTTTCACTTCTGTAGAAGAAAAATCTCTAGCTAAGGTGGATACTCTATTAAATGTTTCAAGAATTCCATGTAAGTCTTCTTTACTTAACCATTCATTTAACTTATTAGCTCTTATTTTCATATCATAGATATCATCAGATTCAGCACTTAATACTGCATCTATAATATCATATCGAATTTTTAAGTCAGAGAACATATTTCTAATTCTACCTACAAAAAAGTCCATGATTTCATTTTTAACTTTATCGTAGTCAAATGCAAGACCATTTTCTTCAACATAGATATATAAAGCAAAATCAATTAATTCTTTTAAAGATAGGTTTAATTTTTTATCTAAAATTATATTGATTATACCTAAGGCTGCTCTTCTTAAAGCAAATGGGTCTTGAGAGCCTGTGGGCTGGATACCAATAGCGAACAATCCAGCTATGGAATCTAGCTTATCTCCTATACTTAGTATAGCTCCTGCAGTAGTAGATGGTAATTCATCCCCTGAAAAACGAGGCAAATATTGCTCGCATATTGCCAGGCTAACAATTTCGTTTTCTCCTGAAATAAGTGCATATTCCTTTCCCATTTTACCTTGCAGTTCTGTAAATTCACTAACTATTTTTGTTACTAAATCTGCTTTAGATAAAAATCCAGCTCTTCCAATATTTTTACTTGTTTCTTCTCCAACTTCTAAGTATTCTCCTATTTTTTCAGACAGTTTAACTATTCTATTGGTTTTATCGTAAAGACTACCTAATCGTTCTTGAAAAGTAATTGTTTTTAATTTTTCCACATAATCCTCTAATGGTTTACTAATGTCATCTTCATAGAAAAATTTAGCATCTTCTAATCTTGCTCCTAGAACTTTTTCATTTC
>CAYZDC010000114.1:0-5559 GCA_964477045.1 uncultured Tissierellaceae bacterium
CCAATACCACCTAATACAGCTTGAATAATACCAGCACTTTTTTTCATTTCTTCTAGCCAATCATTTAAAGAATAGGCATTGTAGCCCATATCTTTTATGGTTTGTTGTATTTCTTGAACATTTTTTATGTCATTTACTTTTACCAGCACCTGGCTATAACCTTTGTCTTTTTTTCTACCTGGTTGTGGTTTTATGCCTTCAGCTTTTTCCTTTTCTTGTATCAGCTTTTGCACTGTATGAAGAGGCATATAGGTGTACCAATCTGTTTCATTATTGCCTTCTTCAAAGATTCCAGCAGGTTTTAGTTTATATTCTTTATATACTACTTTTTTCTCACCAGGCATTCCACCCATTCCAGGCATAGAATCAAATCCATAGTTCATATCAAAGGTTAGAAACATTCTATCCTTCATTAAGTCTACATCTATTTCTCTATAGGGTCCTCTAGACTTTGGATCCCAAAAGCTGTCAGCAACCCAAGCTCCAAATACAGCACTCATGTCATCTGTAGAGCTTAGAAGTTGTCCTTCTTGCAATTTATCATATTCAAAAGCTTCCATTGCATCTGGGTCAATTCCTCGGATTTGCAAATGGTTTTGATATCTTCCTGCTACTAGTATTCCATAGGTCTCTAGAAGAGGAGTAACAGCAGTTACGTTTTTCATAGCTTTAAATGTGGCAATAGCTTTATCATCTAATATTTTCTCTTCTGCACTACCACCCATGGAACCATCCATATACATACCACCACCATAACCTTCATGTATAGTTATAGTAGTCAAGCTACCCATAGAGGCTATTTGGTCCTCGTTGGCCTTAGATATACCAAAGCCTAAGCTTAGCATTACTATGATGGATGTTGCTCCTATTACTACTCCTAGTACTGTTAAAAAGGTTCTTAACTTTCTTCTCCACAGATTTTTAATTCCCATTAGGAATAAATCTATATTACTCATCTAAATCAAATTCCTTTTCTTTTTTCTTCTTTTTGTGTACAGTGAAACCTACAATACCTCCTATAATAATTAGAATACCCCAAAGCCAAGGAGATTTTATTATTCTGGAGAACATTCCTCCTTCTTCTTCCATAGGTGGATATTCTTCTCCAGGAAATTCTGGCATAGGTGGTTCCTCCATTACAAAAAGAGTAAATGGTTTTCTTATTTCTTGTTCTTGACCTGTGGAGTCTTCATAGGTGAATACCAAGTCACCAGTTAATTCTCCTGGTTCAAATGGCACTACCATACCTTCAAAATACTCACTACTACCACTTGGAAAGTTTCCTATATAGTAACTTCCATTTTCTGTTTGGAAGTCTCCTTCTAATTTAACCATCATATTATAAAGAGTAACTTTACCTGTATTAAAAAACTCTATACTTACTGGAGCTGGTTGGCCTATAAAGGCCTCTGGATAAACTCCTAATTCTCCAGTTTCAAGTTTTGATTGTTGAATAACTGGGATACCAATTAATTCTGTTGCTGTATAAGCTTCACCTTTATTGTCTTCATATTCAAAATTTGCAATTAGTTCATACATCTTGGCTTGAGCATCAGGTACTGTATACATTGTGATAGTTTTTTCTATTCTACCATTTGGGGGAATGCTATCAATATAAAAAGTATTAGAGCTGTCAACTGGGGTAAATACTGAACCACCACCAGAATTACTATTTGGATCTGTTCTTTCATCTGAAGTTAAGAATATTTTAATATTTTTAACAGTTTTTTCACTATTAGTATTAAAGAAAGATAAGTTCATCTTAAAATTTTCCCCTGCAGGAACTAATGTAGGATCAAAATCATACCTATCTATAATAAGTCTAGGTGTAGACTTAATTGGATCTACTGGTGGTCCAGGTTCTACTGGTGCCACTACAAATACTCCAATATATTGGCTAAGATCATAACTTCCTACATCATCTGTATATACTATTGAAATATTTACAGGGTAGAAGTTAGTAGCTCCACCTCTTACTGTTAAATATTTAAAGTTAAAATCTTTGGTTTCTCCAGGAGCTATAGCTGGCACTTTTAATACGCTTACAGTCTTGGATACCAATCCACTTGGATCTTGACTTTCTGCTGTTACAACTATATTTTTAGCTTCCATTTGACCTTGATTTCTCAGTGAAAAATTCACATCTACTTCTTTGTTTTGTCCAAGGGTACCAGTAGGGTAAGTTAATTTCTCCATTACAAGACTAGAAGCTCTATCTGCATTGGAACGAACTTCCACATAAAACTTGTTAGTTTCTTCTACAAGTTCACCCTTGCTATCTTTATAAGTGTATTTCATTTCAAGTTCTTGGCTGCCAGCAGAGAGTTTAATAGAACTTCGCAATTCAAAATAAAGATAGGTTTTTTTACCTGGCTCTATGGCTGCAGCTGTTTTATTATTTAAGCCAGAGGATAGGGTAAAAGTATCGTTAGATAAACCGTTTATTGAAAGCTTAACATCTCTAGCAGGTGCATCCCCTTTGTTAGTAAGTTCAAATCCAACTACAAAGTTATCCCCAGCATTAATAGTATTGCTTGGCATTATATCTGTTCTGGTAATGGCTAATTGAGCAGATGTGGCCTTAGTAGATACTCGAACATTTAAAGTTTCTGTTGTAGATTCAACTTTACTTCCATTCCAGTTTTCATAATCTACTTTAATTGTTAAAGTATAATTGCCATTTGGTGCTGCTTTATCTATTTTAACATCAAAGCTTACATTTCTTGATTGACCTCTACGTAATTGAGGTATGCTATCATAGCCGGGACCATCAATGTAAACTTCACCATTTCCCGTAAAGTCTGCTCGAACTGAAATATTTCTTGCATAACCATCACCTTCGTTTCTAATGGTTACTGGTATTCTAAAAGAATCCCCAGCTTCTCCTGTAAAGGTTTTGTTACTAGAAACATATAATCTTGGATCCGGTTCTACTTCTACTGGGACTTGGGGTATTTCACCGTTGCCATTTCCATTTGTTGCAATACTAACCACTGGTACCATATTCAAAATAAGTAAAAACATTAATATAAAGCTTAAAAATCGTCTCATTCTACTAAATTCCTCCTTGCCATTTTGTCATTAAATTCAATATCTGTAATATTTCCATCTCTCATAGATACTATTCTATCTGCATAACCAGAGATTTCTGTATCGTGGGTAACTATTATAAGAGTTTGTTTGGCTTCACTGGCCATACCAGTTATAAGATCCATTACCTCAAAAGTGGTTTTTGTATCCAGATTACCTGTAGGCTCATCTGCAAATACTATTTTAGGATTACTTACAAATGCTCTAGCTATACTTACTCTTTGCTGCTGGCCACCACTCATTTCCTGTGGCTTGTGATGTAGCCTATCTCCTAAGCCTACATTTGTTAGCATATCCTTGGCCATTTTATTTCTTTTAGCTCTAGGTACACCTTTAAATGTTAAGCCAAGACTTACATTTTCCATTGCTGATAGGGTAGAAATTAAATTATAGGACTGAAAAACAAAACCAATATTTATTTGTCGAAATTTGGCCAAATCTTTTTCGCTCATTTTCTCTATATGCCTTTTATTGATTATTATTTCTCCACGAGTAGGTTTTTCCAACCCGGCCATCATATTAAGTAAGGTTGACTTACCTGAACCAGATGTTCCTAATAGGCAAATAGTCTCTTCTCGTCCTATGGTGAGATTTATATTATCAAGAGCTACAATTTTTTCATCACCCATTCTATAAATCTTTCTTAAGTTTTTTAAAACTATAAAATCATCCAAAAAATAATCCACCTCCTAGTGGTCTGCATAAGTTAATTTTATCACACATTCAATAATAAAGTGCTTACAATTTGATTACAATTTATAGACAATAAAAAAGACCAATATTTTATAATATTGGCCTTATCCTTATTTTTTCAAAATCTTTTCCACCAGGGGTACTCTTAATCTGTGGCCTGATGGCATATGAGATCCTAATAGTGGGATTACATAGTATTTAAATGCATCTGTTACATTGTTTCCTTCCTTATTAATATATTCATCTGGCATCGACTTAGTTAACCTAGCCACATCTTCAAGTTTTGAAAGCCTATAATCCACAGAATACATTCCAGTTCTATGAATAGTAACTGCTCCATCCACATTGTTCCACAGGGCAAATTGTGCAGCCTTTTCTCCAACTTCTCTGGCTTCTTGTTGGTCTACATCTGATACACAACCAATAAAGGATCTTTGCAAGTAGCCAAAGGTATCACTTCTTACTCTAGGGTATTTTAAATGCTTCTTTATATAGCTAGCCAAGAGATCTCCTAGAGCTCCAGTTCCAGAGAATTGAACATTACCATGGCTATCTGTTTCAACAATATCCTTTAATTTGGTTATTATAGGGACACCATGTTCATCTACTATACCTTCTGATACTGCTATTACACATTTCCCATATTTATCGTAAACCTTCTTTACATCAGATAAGAAATCTTCCAATATAAATGGTCTTTCTGGCATATAAATTAAATGGGGACCATCTGAAGGATACTTTTGAGCTATGGAAGATGCAGCTGTTAAAAATCCTGCACTACGTCCCATTACCACACCTATATATACTCCAGGTAGGGCATTTACATCTAAATTTATCCCTATAAAGGCCTGGGCAACAAACTTGGCTGCTGAACCATAACCGGGACAATGGTCTGTAACTAGGAGATCATTGTCTATTGTTTTAGGAATATGTATGGCCCTTAAATCGTAGCCTGAGTCTAAAGCATTTTGATTTACAATTCTAACTGTATCTGCAGAATCATTGCCTCCTATATAGAAAAAATACCTTATATCATGGGCTCGCATTACATTAAACATTTCTAAGCAATACCTGTCATCTGGCTTGTCTCTAGTTGAAAATAGAGCAGATGAGGGGGTTAAAGCAACTTGTTCTAAATTGTGAGTTGTTTCTTGAGTTAAATCTACAAAATTTTCATTTATAATTCCTGACACTCCATGTAATGCACCATAAACTTTTGTAACTTGAGGGAATTTTCGCGATTCTAGTACAGCACCAACAAGTGATTGATTTATTACAGCAGTTGGGCCTCCTCCTTGAGCTATTAATACCTTACCTACTAATTCCATAAAAAAACCTCCTTATGAATATCCATTACCTCTATAATACCAATATTCTGCCAACTATACAATCTTGTTATATGGTTTAATGCATAATACTATGATATAATTAAGACAAATAGAATTGTAGGAGGAAGATTATGGATAAGGCTATGATTAGATTACGTATGGGGATGGGAGATGCACACTATGGTGGAAACCTAGTAGATGGAGCAAAAATGCTACAATTATTTGGTGACGTAGCAACAGAATTATTAATCAGACATGACGGTGATGAAGGATTATTTGTAGCATATGACAAAGTAGAATTTACAGCTCCAGTTTATGCTGGGGATTTTATAGAAGCTGTAGGAGAAATCGTTAAAGTAGGTAATACTTCAAGAAAAATGACATTTGAAGCAAGAAAGGTTATTATACCAAGAACCGACATAAGCGACTCAGCTTGTGATGTACTAGA
>CAYZDC010000115.1:0-5533 GCA_964477045.1 uncultured Tissierellaceae bacterium
ATAAGGGGTGCTTTTAACGATCGATTATCTTTCCTGTTTCTTCTAAAAGTAGTTGGATAAACATTTGTAATTCTTCAGTATAAGATTGACTGTCTTTTAATATAAATACCAGAGCCATTTCTAAGTTTGGAATAGGAATAGAGACTATTTGATCAATGGCTTCCATCATAGGGTGGTAGGAAGCTCCCACACTAAATGCATCTGTAGATAGGACTATTTGTCTTCTGGTTTCTCTTTCATCTACATTTATCATTTTATCTATATTAATGAAACCCATGGAAAGCATGTGATGAAATTCAGTAGCTATAGCCAGATTTGGTTTAACGTTAAAATTATAGTTGACAAAAGGATAATCTAATAATTTAGGAAAATCAAAAGGATCTTCTTTCAATAAAGGATGTTCACTTCTTAAATTTATATTTACAGCCATATTTTTTACCACTTCAAAGTGTAAATTTTTATTGCTCATAGTGCTTATATAACTATCTAAAACTGTTTCATTAATCAATATAATTCCCAATTGAGTTAAATTTTGGTAAACATCTTCAATAATATCCCATGATGCTCCAGTATATAAAGAGAAATTTATTTTCGAACTGTTTTCATATTTCATACAAAGCTTTGTAAAAGCTTCTGATACTGAAGTGTGATTAAACATGCATCCTATAGAAATTTTCCTATAAGGTTCTGCTTCTACTATTCCATTTATGTTTTCTAATTCATCCATTATGTTTTTAGAATACTTTAAGAAATCTTCTCCTTTACTGGTTATAGTTATGCCTTGATTTGTCCGTTGAAAAATTTGAAATCCCAATTCATCTTCAAGAGAGCTTATAGATGAGCTTATATTTGGCTGTGATACAAAAAGTTCTTTAGCAGCTTGAGAAAAGCTACCAGTTCTAGCAACTTCTAAGACATATTCTATTTGTTTAAATTTCATAATATTCACACTCCTATATTAATTATAGACAAGAAAGCCCTAAATTTCAAGGATATATAGATAATTTATACCAGTATAAATATTATATATTAGACTTGAATCTATTATTTTCCTAAAATATATATAGAAAGGATAGTGATTAAATTGGCATACGAGTTTTTAGAGGACAAGATAAACGGAAAAGGAAAACGGTTCCAAGAGATTAGTGACAAAATTTGGGGCTATGCTGAACCTGCATTTCAAGAATTTAAATCATCTGAGCTACAACAAAGCGCTATGGAAGAAGAAGGATTTACCATTGAAAAAGGAATAGCAGGTATAGAAACTGCTTTTAGTGCGAAATTTGGAATTGGTAAACCAGTTATAGGATTTTTGGGAGAATTTGATGCATTACCAGGATTATCTCAAAAGCCAGATGTATTACAGCATGAGCCATTAGTAGAGGATGAATGGGGTCATGGCTGTGGACATAATCTTTTAGGAGTAGGTTGTATGCAAGCTGCTGTAGGAGTAAAAGATTACTTAGTCAAAAATAGATTATCAGGTACTGTTATTTATTATGGCTGTCCAGGAGAAGAAGGTGGAGCAGGAAAGGCCTTTATGCAAAGAAAAGGTGCTTTTAATGAGAGCGATGTTTGTTTAGCATGGCACCCATATGCTGTAACTGCTGGGTCTACAAAAACTTTAGCTAATGCAAGAGTATATTATACATTTAAAGGTGTTAGTTCTCATGCAGCTGTATCTCCACATTTAGGTCGTAGTGCACTAGACTCTGTAGAACTAATGAATATAGGTGTAAATTATTTAAGAGAACATATGATTCCTGAAGCAAGAATTCAT
Organism: uncultured Tissierellaceae bacterium; assembly: GCA_964477045.1. GTDB lineage: Bacteria > Bacillota > Clostridia > Tissierellales > Tissierellaceae > CAYZDC01. Next base: position 1,781 of record CAYZDC010000115.1, read on the forward strand.
TATGCTGTAACAAATACTGGAGGCAATGCTCCAAATGTAGTACAAGCAAACGCTCAAGTGCTTTACTCCATTAGAGCACCCCAAAATGATCAATTATTTGATCTATTAGAAAGGGTAAATGCAATAGCAAAGGGTTCAGCAATGATGAATGGAACTACAGTTGATATTCAAGTAGTTAGTGCTTATGCAGATGTGCTTCAGAATAAAACCCTGGATGGGTTAGCTTTCAAACATATAAAGCAAGTTTATCCTTTAAATTATAGTGAAGAAGATATAGAATATGCAAAAGGCTACTTTGAAGTTGGAGATAAAACTGAAATTGCAATGGTGCAAGGAATGGCTAAAAAAATGTATGGTGAAAAGGCAGCAGGCTTATTTAGAGGTCCTTTAGCAGACGCAGTTTTCCCACCTATTCCAATGGCAATGGGTTCTACAGATGTAGGAGACGTAAGCTGGAATATACCTACTACTTGGTTTTCAGGAGCTACTTATGCCCTAGGGTCAGGTGCACATACGTGGAATATAGTTGCCCAAGGTAAATCTTCTATAGCACACAAGGGAATGGCAGCAGCGGCTAAAGTTATGGCACGTTGTGCTGTGGACATCCTAAATGAACCTGAAATAGCTGAACAAGCAAAAGTAGACTTAAAAACCGCACTTAATGGAAGAGAATATAAAACTATTATACCTGAAGGTACAAAACCTGGATTAATAAAATAGGAGGAGATAATTATGAAAGAAGCATATTCGTTTATAGCCAATAGTAGTATTATGGTAATTTTAGCAGGCTTAGCAATTTCATTTGCTATGATTCAATCCATAATATTTTTTAGAATGGCTAAGAAAAGAGCAGTAGACCTTGGATTTACAGGAGCTGATATAAAAAAGGTGGTTAAGGCAAGTGCCATATTTTCAATTATACCCTCAATTCCTATAATAATCAGCTATATGGTATTACTTCCTATATTAGGAAAGTTTTTCCCCTGGTTAAGATTAAGCGTAATGGGTTCTGCAACATATGAAACTATGGTTGCAAATATGGCAGTTACATCCTATGGCTTTGAAAGTTTAGGAACTGCCAATCTTACACCAGAAGTATATGGAGCCATTATGTGGGTTGTAACACTGGGATTATTAATTTCTAGCTTGTCTGTATTACTGCTAAAAAAATATGATGGAAAAATGAAAGTACTTAAAGAAGATAAAAATAGTTTTGGTGCCATGGTTGGACCAATAATGTTTCTAGGTATGATGGCTACATTTGCAGCACCTTATTTAGTTAATTTTTCCAACCCTGTATCTATGGTCACTATTGTAGTATCTGCAGGAACTATGATTATACTTGACAAAGCTTCAAAAAATTATAAATGGCTTAGAGAGTTTACATTTTCTTTAAGTATGGTATTAGGAATGGCGTCCGCATCCCTTGCAACCATGATTATTGGAGGTTAAAAAATGGAAAACTTAGAAAGAACTAAAACAATAGAGAGTAATGTATTAACTACGGAAGAATTTGATAATAAGGTACATAAATTAGGGATTACCACTACTCTTATAATTTGGTGCCTGTTTATTTTAGTTCCCTTAGGAATAACTATATACTTTAAATTAAACATAAACTTTGTAAAAGTAATTACTATAACAACACCAATAGCACTGATCTTTGGGATAACAGGATTAGCAGAAAAACTATCAATATCACCAATTATTGGACCAGGAGCTATGTACTTAGCATCTACAACTGGCAATGTGCAAAATATGAAATTACCAGCAGCTATTAATGCAATGAGAATAATGGAAGTTGAAGAGGGAAGTGAAAAGGGCCGAGTTATTTCAATTTTAGCTGTTGCTACTTCCGCGTTTGTAACTACTGCTATTGTGTTTTCAGGAATGTTGTTTTTAGCTCCAATAGTAACACCGTTACTTACAAACCCAGTCATATCACCAGCATTTGATAATATGCTACCTGCACTTTTAGGACCATTAGTATTGCCTGCAGTATTGAAAAATCCAAAAGCTTCGATTATTCCTTTTGGATATGCATTGATATTTGTGTTTATACTTGGTTCATCTTATGGCACCTTACAAAGTATAGTTATGGCAGTAGTTATATTACTTACGTTAGGAACTGCTAAGGTAATGTTTAAGAAAAAGAAGTAGTAGAAGGGAGTAAATTATGAAGCTTATTTTAAATGACACTGAAAAGCAACAAATATTTGCTATGATCAAACAAATAGATAGTATAGATGATGAAAAGATAAATGCTATTTTAGGACCCCTATTAAGAAATGAGGAGAACTCGGATAGCAGTATTAATAAAAGTGATCTTGTTAAATCATTATTGTTACTAATGGGAAATTTCTTTTATGATGAATTTAATTACCCCCAGCCTCAAAAAGGTAAATATAATATTGCCAATAGCAATTTTGAAAAGATAAGGTGGGTATATCGCCACTGGTTTAATCAATTAGAAGTAGCGGAAAAAGACTCAGGGATAGAAGATTACTTTAGAAAGCAAAATCTTGACTTTAGTTTACCTGAAGGATTTCATGTAGAGAACAAGCTTAGCCTGTCTTCAGGTGGAGACTTGCTTGCTGTTGATGTACTTGTGCCTGAAAATACTTTAAACTTATTTGATGAAATAAATGACTTTTATAGTGGGGCTGATATAGTTTGTGCTAATTTAGAATCACCAGTTGATAGTAGCAGGCCTATTGGCAGGACACAATTATTTGGAGAACCAGCCAAGATGAATACTTCTACTGAAATGTTAGAAAAATTCCATAATGATGGAGGCATAAATTATTTCAGTACTGCCAATAACCACTCTATTGATTGGGGTGAGAAGGGACTTCTCAATACACTAGAGGAGTTAGATAATATGGGAGTATATTATTCTGGTACTAATAGAAGTCAGGAGGAACAAGACGGGATATTAATAATCCATAAGAATAAAATCAAAGTTGCTATGTTATCTTATACATTTGATCTTAACGGTAATAAAGTACCAGAGGATAAAACATATTTAGTAAATGAAGTTCGCTTTAATGATGAAGTATGCGATTTATCAATGATAAAACGCCATGTAGCTATGGCCAAAGAAAAAGGGGCAGATTGAAATGTATCCACATAAAAACATAGTCCATGTGGCACATGAAATAATTCAATCTGGTGTAGACGTGATATTAGGCAATCATCCTCATGTTAGTCAACCTATGGAATCATATAAATATGAACAAGATGGTAGAGAAAAATTGGGCTTAATAGTTTATTCATATGGAAATTTTGTTGCTCATCATCCTAAGAGCAGAAATTCTAAAATTGCCTATGTAACTAAATTTGATATAGTAAAGGGGATATTAAATGAGGAAGAGCAAACACAAATAACAAATCTAGAGATTTTACCAATATATATTCTTAATGAAAAGATATCAGATACAAACTATAATTGTCGTCTTTTGAAGTTTAGTAATGTGTTAGAAGACAAGGAAATAGATGGGAAATATAAATATGGATTAACAGAATTAGAAAGAGAACAGCTTAAACATTTAAATCAAGTAGTTCTTAGAAAAATTCTATTACCAGAATTTCATAATGGATTATTAGTTGAATAAATAAAATTAGCTCTAACTATAATGGTAGAGCTAATTTTATTTTTATTTCACGAGTATTTTAAAAATAGACCCGACCTAGGTGCATATTTTAAAATCCAGCTTCATAATAATACCAATGATCCACTATCTTTTCTGTATA
>CAYZDC010000116.1:0-5453 GCA_964477045.1 uncultured Tissierellaceae bacterium
TTAAATGAAACCATAAAAGAAGTTACATTAAATCTAAATAAATATGAGCTTGGTTTAGGAGCTCAAAGAATCTATGATTTTGTTTGGGATGAGTACTGTGACTGGTATATTGAAATGGTAAAGTCCCGATTATTTGGAGATGATATGGATAGTAAGAAAATGGCTGAAAATGTATTGCTTTATGTTTTAAGAAATATATTGAAAATTTTGCATCCATTTATGCCCTTTATCACTGAAGAAATTTGGCAACACTTACCATCAAACCCTGAGCCACTAATTTTAGCTACCTGGCCATTATATAATGATAATTTAACTTTCCAAGATTCCGTTACTAGTATTGAATATATAAAAGTAGCTATAAAAGCCATTAGAAATGCAAGAGCAGAAATGAATATAGTACCTTCTAGAAAATCCAAACAAATATTTGTTACAAAAGATGAGAGAATCAAAGATTATATATTAAAGGGGAAAAGATACTTTATGAATTTAGCCAGTGCAGATGATATTGAGATATTAGAGGATAAAATTGGTTTAGGTAAAGATAATATTTCAGTTATTTTAGACAAGTGTGAAGTGTTCTTGCCCCTTAAAGATTTAGTGGATTTTGAAAAAGAATTAGAAAGAATAGAAAAAGAAAAAGAAAAGCTTGAAGGGGAAATAAAAAGGGTAAAAAGTAAATTGACAAATGAAGGTTTTATTTCAAAAGCACCAGAAAAAATAATTTTAGAAGAAAAAGAAAAACAGAAAAAATATGAAGATATGTTAGAAAAAGTTTTAGAAAGATTAGAGAGCATAAAAAATAACTTATAATAAGAGGTGGGTTATGAACTATCAAGAAGCTTTAAGTTATATTAACGACAAGGACAAATTTGGATCTAGGCTTGGATTAGCTTCTATTGGCAAATTACTAGAATTATTGGGGAATCCGCATTTAGGATTAAATTATTTACATGTAGCTGGAACCAATGGTAAAGGATCAACTTCTTCATATTTGGCGCATTGTTTGCAGAGTGCTGGATATAAAGTAGGGCTATATACTTCTCCGTTTTTAGAAAGATTCAATGAAAGGATTCAAATAAATGATGTAGACATTCCAGATAGTACTTTAGCTAGAATTACAGCTCTTGTTAAACAAGGGGCTGATACAATGGTAGAACAAGGAATCGAACATCCTACTACTTTTGAAATTTTAACAGCTATAGCGTTTATTTATTACAAAGAAGAAAAGGTGGATTATGTTGTTCTAGAAGTAGGACTAGGGGGAAGATTTGATTCGACAAATATTATAGACAAATCCTTAGTATCTGTTATTACCACTTTAGATTATGACCATATAGCTGAATTAGGGGATACATTAGGTAAAATAGCTTATCAAAAAGCAGGTATTATAAAGCAAAATGGCTTAGTAGTATCATACCCACAAGCAGAAGAAGCAAAAGAAGTAATTGAAGAAGTTGTATTGGATAAAGGGGCTGATTTATATTTTAGCCCTAATGATAAAGTGGTAATAAAAGAAGAAAATGAATTTGGAAGTGTATTTGATTATTCATTCCAAAATTATAAATTAGATGACTTGAAAATAACTATGATAGGCGAGTATCAAATTTTTAATGCATCTTTGGCAGTAACCACTCTTTTAGTATTAAGAGATAAGAACTTAGTAAAAATAACTGATGAACAAATTAGACAGGGACTAAGTAATACAAGGTGGAAAGGTAGACTTGAAGTTTTAAAGAGAAACCCAACTTTTTTAATAGATGGGGCTCATAATTTACAAGGAATAAATCAATTGGCTAGAGCAATAGAATTATTTAACTATGATAGATTGATTTTAGGTATAGGGATTTTAAAAGATAAAGATGTGAACCATATGGTTGAACAATTAGCTCCTATGGCAGATGCTATTGTGGTGACAGAGGTTAATATGCCAAGAAAGTTAGATGCAGAGACATTAGCATCTGAAATTAAAAAATATAATAAAAATGTGTTTGTTGAAAAAGAAGTCAAGAATGCAATCAATAAAACAATTGAACTTGCCACAGATAAAGACTTAATAGTATTTGGAGGATCTCTTTATTTAATTGGGGAAGTCAGAACATTAGTAAACCTTCTATAGCTTAAGCTATAGAAGGTTTTTCCACATTAATCTACTATGAACATATTTACAATTCCTTGATAAATCTTATCTGGATTATCTTTCCAAGTCTTGCATATACTTTCTGCTTGAGAGGCAGAAGCCACATTTAAATAGAGGCTAAATAAGGTTTCTTCATTTTCTATTAATTTTAGATTTACTGTAAATTGACCCTTTTCTTTTTCGAAATACTCAGATACAACTTCAGATTCAATCTTTTTAATAGTATTTTCTATTTGAAATGTTTTAGCTAAATCCTCTTTAAAATTTTGGGGTATTTTAGATTCAAAATATTCTAAGGCCAAATCTCCTTTTTCTAGTAGGAGAATTCTTTCTTCAGTAGAATCTTCTGTATTTATAAATCCGGATTCTTGTAATTCTATTAAGTACTGTTGGATTAAAAAGTAATTCATATATTCTTTGCCTAATATGAATTCAGTAAGTTCTTCTTTAGAAAAAGAATAAGAGGCTTTTTTAACTATATATAATAGGAGTAATTTATTTTGAGCAAGTTCTTCTGTATTTTCTGTAAACATATTCTCACCTCTTCTATATTTATTAATAGATTATATCATATTATCTAAAAAAATACTCTTTCATACTAACTATTACCCCGTATAATATGTTATAATTAAACCACAACTTAGGTAAGTGTCACAAAATTAGAAATTTATAGAGTAATAATAGCACAAAATCATGGAATTGAAAGGATACGATAATTAATGGACACAAAACTAATATTAGGTGTTATAATATTCATTATACTAATAAGCTTTCAATATACCTTGAACAGTATTTTAAAAGAACTTAAGGATATTAAAAGAATACTTCAAAAGAAATCCCAAAATAGATAAATATAAAAGGGGGAAATGCTTAAGTGGGTGACAAAAAAGAAAGAACTTTATTTAGTAGAGAGGAAATTTATAGTAAAGTAATAGAATTAGGAGCAATTATAAGCGAAGACTATAAAGATAAGGATTTAGTAGTCATTTCGTTACTTAGAGGTAGTTTTATTTTCACTGCTGACTTAGTAAGAGAGTTATCAATACCAGTAAATGTTGACTTTATAACTACTGCTAGCTATGGACATGAAGAAACTTCCACTGGTAATGTAGATATAGTTCATGATTTAAGAACCGATGTAAAGGGCAAAGATGTTTTAATTGTAGATGACATTATTGACTCTGGTTTTACACTGCAAAAAGTAGCAGAGCATTTGAAAAGAAAAGAGATTAATTCTTTAAAAATATGTGTTATGTTAGACAAACCAACTAGAAGAAAGGTTGATTTAAACCCGGATTATGTTGGGTTTTCAATACCTGATGTATTTATAGTAGGGTATGGCCTCAATTATGGGGATCATTATAGAAATATTCCTTATATATTTACCTTTGATTAAAAGGAACACCTACAGAATTCTGTAGGTGTATTTATTAAGGAAGAAATGGAGTGATTGTGTGGAAAGATTAAAAACACCTACAATAATGGAATCAAACTTATTATATCTTTTTGTAGGTATTTTATTGTTGTTTGGAGGACAAATAGTCCAAAGTAGAGAAATTTATTCGGGGCTTCTGATTACGGAATTTATAATTATTCTGTTACCGAACTTAATATATTTGAAAGCTAGAGGATTCTCATTAAAAAAGGTACTCAGATTAAATAGGATTTCGTTTGAACAAGGAGTTTATACTGTATTTATTATGATATTTGCTTATCCTGTTGCAGTTTTTTTAAATGTGATAATGGTTAGTATATTAACTAGATTTACTACAGTATTGCCAAGTGGAGTTCCATTACCAAGTACTTTAAAAGAATTTGGAGTAGGTCTATTTATAATGGCTTTGGCACCTGGAATCTGCGAGGAAGTTATGTTTAGAGGGACTATGCTCACTAGTTATTCTAAAATTGGGGAAAATAAAAGCATAATAATAACTGCATTTCTATTTGGAATTTTTCACTTTAATCTTTTTAATTTTATAGGGCCAACTTTTTTAGGCATAATATTAGGAATTTTACTCTTTAAAACTAATTCTATATACACATCTATGATTGGACATACTATAAATAATAGTATTGCATTGACTATTGGGTTCTTAGTAACAAAATTTGCAAATCAAATTGACCAGCTGTCTACCCAAACTATTGATATAGAACCTAATGCTGAATTGCTGGCAGGTATGCTGGTACTCTTAGCCATTGTTATAGGATCTTTATTTATGTTAATATTTCTTCTTAAGAAAATACCAACTTATAATAGTGCGTTGGATATAGACGAATATGAAAAAATTACAAGTGAAAAAGAAAAGATTAATATGGTTCATTTTATTCCAGTTGTAGTTGTAATAGCTATATTTATTAATTTAAATTTTAAATTCTTATTAAGATAAGAATAAAGATAATTAGTTAATGAAAGATGGAAAAGGAGTTTAATATGGAGGCATACAAAGAATTTGCAAACCTTTACGACAAATTAATGAATGATTTTGATTATGAAATGTGGTTCAATTATATAGAAGAGATTTTCCAAAGATATGAGAAAAAGCCTAAAAGGATTTTAGAAATGGCTTGTGGTACAGGAAATCTTTCAGTTCATTTAGCAGAACAAGGTTATAAATTAACCTGTTTTGATTTATCTGAAGAAATGTTAGCTCAAGCCTATTTAAAATTAAATAGGTATAAAAATGTAAAAATACTAAATGGAAATATGATAGATTTTAAGATAAATCAAAAATTTGATGCTATAATTTCCATCTGCGATAGTATTAACTATATAATTGAGGAGAAAGACCTTAAAAGTACTTTTAAAAATGCTTATAATAATTTAGAAGATGGAGGAATATTTATATTTGATATAAATTCATTTTATAAATTAAAAAATATACTTGGCCATAATACATTTATTGAAGATAAAGAAGGTGTATTCTATACTTGGGAAAATTATTATGAGGATGACAAGAATACTTGCCATTTTTATTTAAATTTTTTTGTTCATGATTTTGAAAACCAATATATTAGATTTGAGGAAGAACATATAGAAAAAGCTTACACTACTGAAGAGGTAATAAGCTTGTTAAATGATGCAGGTTTCAAATCAGTTGATTGTTATGAGGCTTTTACTTTTGAGCAAATCAATCCTTTAACTGAGAGAATTAACTTTGTTGTGACTAAATAACCACTAAAGTTAGATAAAAGCGTAATATTAATTGACAATGAATTAGGCTATATGATAATATATAAGGTAGTTAATTAAATATAACAAGTAAAAAGGTTTAATGGAGGAATGTGGAAATGAAAAAAGGTACAGTAAAATGGTTTA
>CAYZDC010000117.1:0-5344 GCA_964477045.1 uncultured Tissierellaceae bacterium
CAGCAAACATAACAGCAATTTCAGGACCTGCTACACCAGATACATAAGAATGATAATTTATCATTCTACCTACTTCATCTTCTATATAATCTAAAGCTTTTCTTTGAGCTCTAACTTGTTTTCTACTAATAGGAATGCCACCTACTCCTTGAGGGGTACCCTCTATTAGGTTTTCAAAGTGAGATTGGCCTGCAGTTCTAATTACCATTATATGATCAGCGCCATGCCAGGCTGCCATTCTCATTCTTCTGATGTCATCTTCAAATCTACCTGAGGCTATTTCAGTGGTAATAGTAGAACTAGGCTGAGGATCAATGTTTCCGAAGTATTTGGCTGCTGGTAAGGGTTGGCTTTTTTCTAAGGGTTCAGAAGTATTATAGTATTCAAACTTGCCAATTTTCCTCAACTGGTCCCTACCTTCTCTCCAGTGCCAGCCTCGTCTTCTAGGTCTATACTTGTCTATATCTTTTAATATTACATCAATATCCAGTTTTTCATTAGGCTTAAGCTTCAAGGCTTCCACCACCTTTAAATAATTCTATTACATCTTCCCACAGATTGCCTTGGACTAGCTCCAACCCAGCATCTCTAATTGAAATGTTTTTAGCAAGGCTTAATTTATATACTAAATGTCCTGCTCCCTTTGAGATTAAATCTCTATCTATTGCTCCATCTACTATGGTTTTGGCTTCATTTGATGAAAATCCCATTCTCAAGAGCACACTTCTTTCTATGGAAGGTGAAGTGTTTTTCTTGGCTAAATCTATTAATGGAAGGACTAAAAGATCAGCTAATTCCCAAAATCTTTGTTCTAGTTGTTCTTCACTTAAGTCTGCTAAGTGTTTTCTTCTTACCTCAAAGTCATCTTCTCGTTTCATCATTCCACCTCTTTTCCCAGTTCACTTAATGCTTCTATTACAAATTCTTCATCTGATTTAGTTTCTTCAATTATAAATTTTAAATCTTCTTTAGATATTTTATCTACATCATTATTTAATATAGTATTTCTAATATAAGATTTTCTAATACTGTCCATATTTAATTCTTTGATTTGTAAATATCCTGGGTCTTTTGGCAGTATTATATTCTTTCCAGGTATTTCATCCTTTGGATTTCCTATGATTAATTCAATACCATTTTCTTTGGCAAAGGTTAATTGAGGATTAATATGCTTGCCTGCAGATGTGTATTCAGTTTCTTGTACTACTATAAGCTCTTCTTCATCCATTTCTTGGGCCAATTTAAAGGCTGCAACCAAAGATGTATTTCCAGCAGGCCCTCTTTCAAGACCTTCTATTTGAGCTAATAGTTCTGTCATATAAAATACTGAGCCTTGATTCATGGTTACATACCTATCCATATATCTAAGAGGTCTAGCTGCTGACCTAGGCACATCTGATCTATCAGGCCAAGTTGTAAAAGGAATTCCAAAACCTGTATGACCTGTGGTAAATGATTTTTTATTAAATTCACTGTCACTGGCCATATGAAGGCCACTTAAATCTACACTAGCTCCAATTATTTCAGTATTCTTTGCTCCTGCTTTTATAAGGCCTCTTGCCGTTCCAGTCAAATTTCCTCCACCTGCATTAGTAACTACTACTACATCTGGATCTCGTCCTTCTTTTTTCCTAAAATCCATAGCTAATTCATAGCCTAATGTTTCTACTCCAGCTATTCCAAAGGGTGTATATAGTGAAGCGTTAAAATAACCTGTTTCTTCTAATAAGAGTAAAAATGTATAAAATAATTCAGGTCCAACTGTCAATTGAATTACCTCTGCTCCATAAGCTTCACAAGCTCTAGCTTTTTCAATGATTTCAGGTTGCCCTAACCCTTTAGAATCATAACATTCTTGAACTATAATACATTTCAGCCCTCTCATAGCTGCCTGGGATGCTACTGCCGCTCCATAATTACCTGAAGTTGCAGCTATTACTCCCTTGTATCCTAATTTTTCAGCATGATAACAAGAAGTTGCAGCACGTCTAGCCTTAAAACTACCAGATGGATTTGCAGCTTCATCTTTTATAAATATTCTAGCTCCTTTTCCAGGTTGTGCATATAGTCTTGCTAATTTTGTTATATTTCTTAGCTCTAATATAGGAGTGTTTCCTACCCCAGTTTCATTTTGAATCTTTTCAATTTCCTGAAGGTCATAACCCGTTTCTTTCATCATTCTCTCAAAATCAAAGGCTATGGTTCCTGATTCAAATTCCTCATAATCTATACCTACAGCCTTTTTCATTATTTCTCCTCTTCTGCTCATAACTCCTTCATAAGTGTTATCTTTAATCATTTTTATCACCTACACTTGTTAGTAGTTCCCTAGCTTGTCTTCCTATATAAAGTGTTTCTGTTACTGATTTTCCAAAGTCATGCTTATAATAGGGATTTATTTCTATTAAATTTCCTTTTACTTTTCTGCCTATATAGGTTTCTATTTCTACTTCATCACCAATGTCAGCTTTTTCTGTTAATAAAAATCCCTTATCCCACATTTCAAGAGGTACATTTTGAGTATCTACTGGTATATTAGATGCCCTTTGACCTGCTTGTAGCACTATTTTATGAATCCTAACCCAATCTCCAGCTATAGCCTGCATTTTTTATCATCCTTTCGTTTGTAATTCACAGTTCACAATTCACAATGCACAGTTTACAATTCACAATGTTGTCATCCTGAGGCGGGCGACCAAAGGTCGACCCCTACAGATTTGTAACGGTGGGGCACCGTTCCCTACCATTGGTTTTGTAGGGAGTGACGCCCTCGTCGGTCCGGTTTATTGTTCACTGTTCACTGTTCATTGTTCATTGTTCACTGTTTATTGTTCATTGTTCGTTGTTCACTATCTTCTAGTCTTCTATCATATCCCTAATATCTCCCATCATTGCTCTTGGTACTGGTAGGTCTATCATGGTTTTTAGGCCTGGGCTTGCATTTATTACATTTGGTATCATGTTTACTGTCATGGCTATGGTTCCTATGCCTCCTGGTACTTCTGGATTGATTGTCATATTTATATTTGGTGTGCCTTTTATTGTTATATAATCTCCTGTTTCTCCGCCTTCAAGTTGTGGTTCTACTTGTTGGGGGTGTAGCATTTCTATTTTCAGCTTTCCATCTACATAGCCATAACCTTTCATATTACATCCTGCTACTTGACCTGGTTGTACTTCTGCATTAGGAGCTTTTCTGTAAACATTGGATACTATGGGTGCTCTAGAAAGTTCTATTTCATCACTTAGCTTCCAACCTAGAGCATCTGAAATCATATTAATAGATTCTGGAAAACCTACATGCCCATCTAGTTTTCCATCTCTAACTCTCTCATTAAATTCTGACAAGCTTATTCCCACACCTTGCCCTTCCATTACTGCAGGACCAAATGGAGAAAGGTTGTTTATTCTTTCTGCTTTAATGCTTTCAACATCTACACAAGCTCCTGTTAGGGTGATTACTAATAAATCCATTATTAGGCCTGGATTGATGCCAGTTCCTAGAATGGTGACTCCATTTTCTTTAGCTAGCCTATGTAACTCTTCTGCTAATTCAGGTTCTTGAGCTTTTGGGTATGCCATTTCTTCTGCTGTGGATATTACGTTTATCTTTTTTTCTATACAATATTTAATCTTATGAAAATTGTCCTTAACAAAACTATCAGTACATATTAAAACCACATCTGCTGAATTATCTTTAATTACACTTTCAAAAGAACCCATTATTATGTCTTCCCTGTTTCCTCTTTCTAAGTCTAATAAATCCCACATACTTCTACCAATTTTATCCCCTCTTGCAACTACTCCTACTATTTCAACACCTTTTTTCTCTAATAGCATTTCTGCCATTCCTTTTCCCATAGATCCTAGTCCCCATATAATTACCTTTACATTTTCTCTTTCCATGAAAACACCTCCATATTGTTTTTAATATTTTAATGCAATAAAGAGCAATAAGATTTGCTTTTACTGCAAATTTTATTGCTCTTTAATAGTTTAGCTAAGATTCCTCAGCTAATATCTTCTTTAACTCCTCCATAAATGAATTTACATCTTTAAACTGTCTATAAACTGAAGCAAACCTTACATAAGATACTTCATCTACATCTTTTAGTTCATTCATTACTAATTCCCCTATTTCCACTGAAGTAACTTCTTTTTCTAGAGAATTGGATAAGGTCTTTTCTATATCATCAACTATTTTTTCTATTTCATTAATAGATACTGGCCGTTTTTCACAACTTTTAATAATACCATTTAATAACTTGTTTCTATCAAAAGCCTGTCTGTTGCCATCTTTTTTTACAACTATAATTGGTATTTCTTCAATTTTTTCATAAGTAGTAAAACGCTTACCACAGCTAATACACTCTCGCCTTCTTCTTATAGCTTGTCCCTCATCAGTTGGCCTAGAGTCTACAACTTTAGATTCAAAATAGTCACAATAAGGACACTTCATAGATTCACCTTCTTATTTTTATTAACTTAATTATAATATATAAAAAAGTTCTTGTCTAATTACTTTATTCCTAAATTGGATAATTCCATACAAAAAAACGTATCACTTTTTAAGGATACGTTTTCTATAATTTATATTTATTTCTTTTCTCTTCTTCTTAAAAATATAGGTATATCTAAGTCTTCCATAGGGTTATCTAAGAATACATCTTCTGATGTACCTGCTTTAATTGATTTTTCTGCCTCACTGGCTTTACCTGCTTTTGTATCTTTTTCAATGCTTTTTCTATCAAATCCTGTAGCGATTACAGTTATTTTTATTTCATCACTAAGAGTTTCATCAATTCCAGCACCAAATATTATATTTGCATCTTGGTCTACTGATTGTCTAATAATGTCTGCTGCTTCATTTACTTCAAATAGGCCTAAGTCTAAACCACCAGTAATGTTTAACAATACTGATTGAGCTCCTTCAATGGATGTTTCTAACAGTGGACTGCTTATGGCTAACTTTGCTGCTTCTGTAGCTCTATTATCTCCACTAGCAACACCTATACCCATATGTGCTATGCCTTTATCAAACATAATTGTTTTAACGTCTGCAAAGTCAAGGTTTATAAGATTTGGTATTGAAATTAAATCTGAAATTCCTTGGATACCTTGTTTTAATACTTCATCTGCCATCATAAATGCATCTGCCATAGTTGTTTTCTTGTCAGCTATTTGTAGTAATCTATCATTTGGGATGGTTACTAATGTATCTACTTGCAATCTTAATTCTTCTATACCTGCTTCTGCTTGTAATAATCTTTTTCTTCCTTCAAAAGTAAAGGGCTTAGTAACTACCCCTACAGTAAGTATGCCTAATTCTCTGGCTATTTGAGCA
>CAYZDC010000118.1:0-5316 GCA_964477045.1 uncultured Tissierellaceae bacterium
GCCCGCCTGACGCAAAACCCGTGTTATGCGTTTGCCATTCTTATTTTCTGTCATATTGTTCGTCAAATTTGTTCATTATTTCAATGTATTCGTTCGGAAGTTTGTCAACTACAAAGTTCATTATTTCTGTTGGAATTTGTTTGTAAAATGCCGAAGCAATTCCACCTGTTATGCAAGCAATAGTGTCGCTGTCACCACCAATTGAAATTGCAAGTCTAATAGCATTTTCAAAGTCTGAACTCTCAAGGAATGCTGCAATTCCTTGAGGAACTGAACCTTGACAAGTAACATCAAATTTGTATGTTGGTCGTATTTGGTCAAGCGTAAAGTCAAGGTCGTAATTGAATGTAGAAGTTATGTAGTCTTTGATTTCTTGCTTTGATTTTCCTTCTCGTGCAAGAAATATCGCTGATGCTGTCGCTTGCGCTCCTTTTATTCCTTCGGGATGATTGTGAGTTACTTCTGCTGTCTGTTTAGCAACTTCTAAAACAGTCTCAATGTTATCAAATGCAAATCCAACAGCACTGGCTCGCATTGCTGAACCATTTCCAAAACTTCCATAGGGTTTTTTGTCATATGATTTAAGCCAATTTCTGAATCTGCCACCATAACCACGTCCACGATATTTTCGGCCGTATTCCCAAATTGTCTCTGCAAAATCTTTGCCGTTTAAAATACTGTCAGCAACTGCAATAGTTAAGACCGTATCGTCTGTAAAGCGTGATTCGACAGTAAATAGATTAAATTCAGTAGTTTTCACATTGTTCCACTCATAAACAGAGCCAATAACATCTCCAACTACTGCTCCAATAATTGTGGTTGAGTATGTTTTGTTTTCCTTTTCTAACATATTCCTTTGGTTATTTAATACTTCAGTTATATTTTTTGCAATTTATAAATCTTTTCCTTGAAAAAAAATTCTTAAATATTCATTATCAATAAAATTTCCCTCCATTGAAGGATTTTTAAAACAGCCTAAATCGTAAACTGACTTTATTTTTTTATGAGTTTCTGAAAATATTGTGAATGTTAGAAATGCTTCGATTTCCTTTTCTCCAATTGTTTAAAATTCTGCCCAACCACCTTTCCCCGATCTTCGTGTAAATGAATTACTCTTTTATTTCTTCTTGTATTTTTCAAATTTACCCAAGTTGATTTTACCAACTATTTTCAGACCACCGTATTAGCTTTCATTTTCTGTATGTTTTAAATCGCTAGTTGCTATCAAGTCGTTTGCTTTATAATCTTTTAAATCTCTCAGCTGTATGTCTATTGCTGTGTCGTTGGCTTTGATAAAATACTTCATATCGGAAAGTCCAAACACATTTACGTTATCATGTCCTGATACATAGCTACTGTTTTCTATGAAGCTTTTATCATTAAATAGAAGCTCTTCAATATCAGAAGCTTTTAAAATTTTCATGTTTCCAAAATTGGTTTTGTAAGAAATTCCAATTTTATTTATAAATGGATTTGAAATTGCTGTATATGGGTGCAAAACAATTAAATAGTCTTTTGCTCTGCTTATCGCAACATTGTAAATGTATTCTTTTGATAGAAGCGCTTTTTCATGTCCTGAATAATAATCGTTGTTTGGGTTGCAAACAAAAAACACAATATCACATTCATCACCTTGAAATCCATGAACCGTGTCAGAATACACTTTTATATTTTCAGAAATACCGTAAGATGTTATCAATTTGTTTAGCAAAGTTGCTTGTGCTTTGTAGGGTGCAATTAATCCAATAGTCCACTCTTTTTCATTATTATTTACATCAAAATATTTAATAATCTCAGCAACTAAAATTGCACAATAAGTATGATATGAACTGTTAAGCAATCTATTCACTTTGTAAATAGAATTGTCTCGATTTAGCGGGATATCAACGAATGTTACACTTGACGAAATTAAACCCTTTAACTTTTCTGGTAATTGCTTGGTCTCTTTTCTGTTGGTTGCTCTGTCGTGTTTTAATAAACTTGAATAGGAAAGTTCGCTAAAAAGTTGTCCTATTTGATGAACAGTACGATATTGCGTATTAAGGTTTTGAATTGTGTCAATTTCTCTAATTATCTGTTCTTCGGGATTAAAACTTTCAAGTTCCATCATTTTATAGATATTTTCATCCTGAAAGTCAAAATTTTCTAGTTCATTATCATTTATTTCAATGATTGGTGGAATTTGTTTTGGGTCACCAGAAATAATAAATTTAGTATTCGGATTTGTTTTAAACAAAGCCATTAAAGCAAAAGTGATGTAATGTAAACCTGTCATAGAAGATTCATCAAAAATCACATAATCCCATTTGTATTGAAATAATAAGCCAATTTCCTTAATGTCAAAATAGGGTAATCTATGAATTGTAGAAGCTACAACATCAGTTTTATAAATATCTTCATAATCAATTGTATCTCTATAAATATTTTGTTCTTCTAATCCGGGGTCAGTTGGTTTACTTAAACGAACTGCATAAATTTTTGGATTGATATCTTGCAACTTTTTACAAACAACATCCGCAGCTTTGTTGGTTGGTGTAAGCACCAATACTTTAGCATTACTATTAGCATCTAAAATCTCGTTGATATTCTTGCAAATTGTTGTTGTTTTACCTGTTCCGGGTGGTCCATAAATATAATTAAGAGAAGGCATAGCCTCCGTTATATCTTCCCAACTATCAATATTCCTACTATTGGTAAATGCTTTGTATAGCCTATTGAGTAAATCAATTACAGGTGTAAAGTTGATTTCAACTTTGAAAATGTTAGAAAGGCGTGAAAGCGTATTAATTGATAAAGGTTCACGGCAATAGATCAACAAATCTTGCCCTTTTTTAGAAACACCCTCTACGGTAATGTTTTCTTTTTTTCCACTACCAAAAACTAATGACACTTTGAAATCTTCTGCATTTTCTATTTCAGGAGAGATATAGCTACTCGCACCGCACAGCAAAAAGTATTTATTATCGGCTTTGTAAGGCTTAATTTCTTGAAATGAAATTGATTTTTGTTTTTGCGTGTCTTGTTTTTCTCCGTAAGTTGTAAGTAACTTTAAATATGCCTTAAACCAATCGTAAGAGTATTCTACGCTCATATTGATGCTTTCAACTAAATCGACTCGGCTTTTCTTTATTTCAAGTTGTTTTTTTAATTCTTCAATACCATTTGCAAGTTCTTTATCTTCGTCAAAGTCAGGTAGTTTATTTGTTTTTTCTTTTTCAGTTTTTGACACAGATTCGGAAATATTTTCTAAACTTTCAATCGCATCTTCTAAATCGTCTGTATCAACCTCTGTATTTGATCCTGAACCTTTTCTATCTAACTTTCTTTTTTCTTTTTCTCTTTTTTCTTCCAATGCTTTTAATGCTTCTTCTGCCTCTTCTTCACTCTCAAATTTCTGGGCAATTCTTTCGTCTTCGGTTAAAACAACAGTTGGCTTAAAACCAAGTAAACGTTCCAATTCTACGTTAGTATCATAACCATCAGCTAATTCATTTATAGTAATTTCGCTTGGTGATACAAATTCACTATTATTAGATAAAAGCCATTTTCTCTTTTTTAATAATGTTAGTGTTGTAGATTCAAAAGATTGATGATGTTGTGAGTAATAAAAATATCTATGGCTTCCTTGCGAATATTCATTTTATTACTAACTTTAATCTTCCATTAAATAAGATTGCCCATTGTACCTTCATCAATAAAAATATATGATATGGACAAAAAACATTAATAGAAAAAGCAAAATCACACTTACATGTATTGTGTTCCGAAATCGGAGAACGTCGTGTAGGTAGTGAAGCAAACCGCAACGCTACATCGTATGCAGAAAATGTGTTGAAAGGATCGGGTTGGAATACCGGGGCAACAGAGCTGTCAGTTATCGACTGGATAACAGAGGGAGCATCATTAACCTGCAAGGGTGAATCGTTTGAGGTCTTTTCTTCTCATTATTCCTGAAACAGCATTCAATATAGTCGGAAGAAAAAGTAACCAAACACATGAAAGGATAGCTATTACTGCTCATATCGACACCAAGATTGACACTCCGGGGGCAATAGACAACGGAATGGGAGTAACCATCTTACTGCTGTTGGCAGAACTACTAAAAGACTATGCAGGTAAATACCCCATAGAGTTGGTCATCTTAAATGGAGAAGACTATTATGGCGCACCCGGGCAGGTAAAATACATTGAACAGAATGTGGGGCGATTCGGCGATATGCTGTTGAATGTCAACATTGTCAGGAACTCACCCATACTCCAAATGATAATCTTAGCGTGGTTAATTTTGAACGGGTGGCAGAGTGTGCTGTGGGTATTGTGGAATTGATAAAGAAACTTTAATTTGCATAACGTTAAATATATGCCAAGAAACAGAATTAGTAGCAAAGAAAACACTTCAGCTCTTTTCAATAGATATGTATGGTTGGTTGAGACTATTCAACGAGCTGGAAGAATCACTTTTGAATATTTGTTATGTCTATTAGAGTGATGCTTCTATTTGGCATACTTTCATGGTATCTTTGTATCATAAAAGAAAGAAAACATTACTCTTTCAAGTGTAAAATTTACCTATAACATATGTCAAATCATAACCGTATATTTATTTTTTTTAAGAAAAGGGACATATTACTTGATGAAATTTTGGTTAAATGGATATTGTTTCTATTTTTGTTAAACCAAACTAATAATAGACAAAACACTATTTAACTAAACTATTGCATGAACAATTATAAATTTCATCCATGGGTTGGCAGCAGATACGGAGCGGGAATTGATGGATGTAATGTTAATAGGAAGGATAAAGTAGAATACTGTGATTATATTATTAATGCTGTGAGAGAGTGGGGACGGATTAAAAATATATAATTTCATAGAGTATACATTTTCTAAGTTTTTGAAAGAGTGCATTCAAAAACTTAGAAAATCATTCAGAGACTGTTAAATAAACAATATATATACTTATAATTTATCAATTAAAATTTTTAAATATGATAACTACTCGTATTAAAAATGCTGTAACTATCTGTGTTTCTGACGGCAATATGTCATCTGAAGAAAAACATATATTTAACTATGTTCTAGAGGGTGTTATTGTCTTAGCTCCAATTGTCCTACCAATTGTAGTATCATCTATAACAGGAAAAAATAATAAACCAGATTTAGATTCTTAGATTTCTTTTATTAAGGTGTTGTTGATGAAAGAGTTAATATTTTTTTAAAGAGGCACAAGTTAATAATTCAATGAATAAGGATGAGAAGAACAGACTTTTGAAGTATATGCAAATTAACTAATGCTCTTGAAAAATCGGTTATAGG
>CAYZDC010000119.1:0-3475 GCA_964477045.1 uncultured Tissierellaceae bacterium
CATTGCCCTATAAGCTACAGCATGTTTAGATAAGTCATCGTAAACAATTAAAACATCTTTACCTTGGCTCATGAATTCTTCTGCCATAGTTACTCCAGCATAAGGTGCTATATATTGTAATGGAGCTAATTCACTGGCTGTGGAAGATACAACTATTGTATAGTCCATGGCACCGTGTTTTTGTAAAACATCTACAATTTGAGCTACAGTAGATCTTTTTTGACCTATAGCTACATATATACAAATAACATCTTCACTTTTCTGATTTAATATTGTATCTATACCTATTGCTGTCTTACCTGTTTGCCTATCACCTATTATTAACTCTCTTTGCCCTCTACCTATTGGGAAAAGAGCATCTATTGATTTAATACCTGTTTGTAATGGTTCATCTACAGATTTTCTAGTTATAACTCCTGGGGCAACTTTTTCTATAGGCATAAATTTAGTAGTGTTAATAACACCTTTACCATCTATAGGTTGTCCAAGTGAATTTACAACTCTTCCAATTAGTTGTTCACCAACTGGCACTTCAACTATTCTTCCTGTACTTTTTACAATGTCTCCTTCTTTAATATTACTGTCACTACCTAGTAATACACAAGCTACATTGTCTTCTTCTAAGTTTAAAGCCATACCATAAATCTCCCCTGGGAATTCAACTAATTCTCCAGCCATGGCTTTTTCTAGTCCATGTATTCTAGCAATACCGTCACCAACTTGAATAACAGTACCTATATCTACAAGGTCTAAATGCTTTTCATATCTCATTATTTGCTCTTTTATAATCGAGCTAATTTCTTCTGGTCTTAAATTCATCTTTTCACCTCAACTTCTATATAATTAAATAGCTTTAATATAAGATTCCATAGATTTTAATTCTCCTAGAATAGTACTATCCATAAATTTGTTATCAAGTTTTAATAATACTCCACCAAGAATAGTTTCATCTACTTCATTGGTAAGTATGATTTCTTTATTTAGTTTATGATGCAATATATCCACTAGTTTTCCCTTAGATTTGTCTTCCATTTCTATGGCAGTTACAGCTACAACTCTAAGAACACCTATATAATCATCATATAAGTCTCCAAACTCTTTAATTATATGGAACAAGTCTTTTTCTCTTCTTTTGTCTATAAGGATATATAAAAAATTAAGTGTATACTCTGATATATTGGCTCCTAAGATTTTTTTCATTAAAACTTTCTTTTCACTTTTACCTATATGGGGATGGCTTAAGATTTGAATCAGCTTGTCTTCACTATTAAATACATCTTCTATTAAGTGAACATCATCATTCATATCTTTTAGTTTGCCTAAGTCTAATCCAGCATCAAATAAGGCTTTGGCATAGGGTATAGCTACTAATTTTGCCATTCTGCATTACCTACCTCGTCAATAAATTTGTTGATCATATCCTTTTGACTGTCGTAAGTAATCTTTTCTTCCATTATTTTAGATGCTATTAAAACTGCCATTTCACCACTTTGTTGCTTCATTTCCACATATGCAATCTCTTTTTGTCTTTCAATTTCTTTTTTAGCTCGAGCTAAAACAATATCTGCTTCAACTTTGGCTTCAGCTAGTATATGTTGTGTTAATTCTTCCCCTCGAAGTCTAGCCCCATCGATAATTTCTTGTCCTTCCTCTTTTGAGCTTTTAATTCTACCCTCATAATCTTTTCTTAATTGAAAAGCTTCTTCTCGAATAGCTGCAGCACTTTGAATATCATCACGAATTTTAGCTTTTCTAGCTTCTAATGCATTATTTATAGGCTTATATAAAAATCGCTTTAAAATAAAGTAAATCAAAGCTAAGGCTACCCAAGACAGTATTACAGACGACCATTCAGGAAGTACTAATACTCTAATCATAAACTAACCTCCTCTTTTCATATTTAAGATTTTAACTTTGTGTTATTATAATCCTAAATTTACATAGGCTGATAGTAATGGTCTAACGAATAATAGTATTATGGCTATAACTAGTCCATAAATACCTGTAGTCTCTGCTACTGCTTGACCTAAAAGCATTGTAGAAGTTATTTGGGCTTGTGCTTCTGGTTGTCTACCTACTGCTTCTGCTGCACGAGCAGCTGCGTTACCTTGACCTATACCAGGTCCAATACCTGCTATCATTGCTAATCCTGCACCTATTGCTGAACATCCTAGTATAAAAGCTTCACTTGTAATTCCTTCCATTTCTATTCCTCCTTAAATATTAAATATTAGTATTTGGTTCTGAGTTTCCACCTACAAAAATCATTGTTAACATGGCAAATATAAATGTTTGTAATAAGCCTGAAAAAATATCAAAATATATCTGAAGTGGCCCTGCAATAAATGGAGCTAAATAGCCCAATGCACTGTATAATAATGTAATAATTATACCACCACTCATTACATTCCCAAATAAACGGAATGACAATGATATTAAGTTTCCAACTTCACCTATTACGTTAATTGGTGTTAAAAGCACAAAAGGTTCTGTAAAACTTTTTAAATACCCACCTACTCCTCCTGCATTCTTATAGGAAAATATCTGAGTCAATGAAAACGTTATTAGAGCTAAGGATAGGGTAACGCTATAATCAGATGTAGGTGATGTAAGACCAATTAAGCCTAACAAATTTGAAACAGCTAAAAAACACACTAGAGTTAATATATATGGAGCAAAACTTATATTATGTGCACCCATAGTGGTTTTTACTAATCCATTTACGGCATCCACTAACATTTCAACCACATTCAAAAATCCTGATGGAGTCTCTGATACTCTAGCTTTCTTGACTTTTTGGTTAACAACCAAAGCAAATATAGCCAATACAATTACAACAAAATACATATTGACAATTGTATCAGGAATAAAAATTTCTTTGCCGCCAATGGTCAATAGTAAATCCAATTATCTCACCTCTTTCAAAAGAATAATAATATAGATCTTATATTAAATCACAATTTACTTTTTACTATTGTAATCTAATATTGCAGAAAATATAATTACAAACTTAACAGCCGTAAGTCCTAATATAGTAGCTGGAAAGTTTAAATAATCAGCTATAACTGAGACCAATAAGACTATAAAATATATTATATATCTTAAGACATAATGTAATGTTGAATAACGACTAGCCCTAGATGGTTTCATAAGCACTGACTTGTTAATTGTATTATTTAATAATTTGAATCCTAACATACTAATTAAAGCTCCAAATATATACCCATATATAATAGGTTTTGGATTTTTGAATAAAAACATACTAAACCCTATAACAAAAAAACTAAATATCACAGTCTTTTTAAGGATTTTAAAAACAAGATCATTATTCATATATTCACTTCTCCTTGTCTTTAGATCCACCTGTTAATTTAAATAAATTTACAAATCCTCCCCCTACTCCAATTATTATGAGAATTATTGTAAATATACCATTAGTGCCTACTTTTTTATCTATAAATTGTCCTAAATAAAC
>CAYZDC010000119.1:3575-5305 GCA_964477045.1 uncultured Tissierellaceae bacterium
ATTACATTGTTATTAAATTTTCTGATATGATTAATTCAGCTTCTGTTGCAGCTTGCACTTCTTCTACTGTAAATTCTTGGTTGATCTCTATTAATAATAATCCATTATCTGTAACTTCCATAACACCCATTTCTGTTACTATTAAATTAACCTGTCCCGCTGCTGTAAGTGGAAGGTTACATTCTTTCAAAATTTTATGATTTCCTTTTACAGTGTGTTCCATTGCTATGACAACTCTTTTAGCACCTGTAACTAAGTCCATTGCTCCACCCATTCCAGGCACCATTTTTCCAGGAATCACCCAGTTTGCTAAATTTCCTTTTTCATCTACTTGTAAAGCTCCAAGTACTGTCATATCTACATGACCACCACGAATTATAGAAAATGAATCTGCACTATCAAAGAAAACTCCACCTGGTAATATAGTAACACATTGAGCACCTGCATTTACTATATATTGATCCTCATTACCTTGTTGTGGAGCAGGTCCTAGGCCTAAAAATCCATTTTCAGATTGAAAGAAAACTGTTAAGTCTTCAGGTACATAGTCTGCTACGGCTGTTGGTAGTCCTATTCCTAAATTTACAACATCACCATCATTTATTTCTTTTGCTACTCTTTTAGCTATAAAAGCCTTTATTTCATCTCTATTCATGAATTGCACCTCCATCTACTATATGATCAATAAATATTCCTGGAGTTACTACATCATGAGGATCTATTTCTCCTACTTCTACAACTCTTTCAGCTTCAACTATTACAATATCCGCTGCTGTTGCCATTAGATGATTGAAATTTCTAGTTGCACCATAGTATACAATGTTTCCATATTTATCTACAGTATCTCCAGCTATTAATGCAATATCAGCTTTCAATGGCAATTCTAACAAATATTCCTTACCATCAACAGTTAATTTTTCTTTTCCTTGTTCTACCACTGTTCCCACCCCTGTAGGAGTTAAAATCCCACCTAATCCTGCTCCACCAGCTCTTACTTGTTCAGCAAGTGTTCCTTGTGGAACCAATATTACTTCCAATTTTCCAGAATTCATTTGATTACCTGTTTCCTTATTAGTTCCTATATGAGAAGCTATAAGCTTTTTTATTTGCTTGTTTACTATTAATTTTCCTACACCTATTTCTGGAAAACCAGAATCATTACAAATTAAAGTAAGATCCTTTATATTTCTTTCAACTAAACCATCTATTAATCTATGAGGATTTCCACATCCTAAGAAACCGCCGATCATTATAGTCATACCATCTTTAACATGCTCTAATGCATGATCTAAACTTATTACTTTTTCCACGCAAACACCCCTTTCTTCAATTGACAATTTTAAAATTGACAATTGACAATTAAAAGTCAAAAGAGGAGATCCTTCGAAAGTAAGGCTTATACTGCCAAGCTCAGGATGACAACATCTTAATGCTCTGTCATTCTGAGCGAAGCGTGAGAATCTCATCTTTATAATTCTTTTCTATTGTCAATTGTCCATTGTCCATTGTCAATTATCTTTTAACTACCATGGCTATTCCTTGCCCACCACCGATACAAAGTGTAGCTAATCCATTATGTGAATCTCTTTTCTCCATTTCGTGTAATAGTGTAACTAATATTCTTGCACCTGAAGCTCCTATTGGATGACCTAATGCTATTGCTCCACCATTTACATTTACTATATCTGTATTAAGGTTAAGTTCTTTTATAACTGAAAGTGCTTGTGCAG
>CAYZDC010000120.1:0-2513 GCA_964477045.1 uncultured Tissierellaceae bacterium
CATCATGTAAAAGAGCTATTATGGCTCCAAGTCCAAATCTCCATTCAAATCTAAATGTTATATAGAGCAACATTGCTATAGTGGCAATTGTTATAGATAACAATGCTTTTTCGCTAATTTCTTTTCCCATTGTAGGGCCAAATTTTTCTGATTTTACATTATCCTTATTTATACCATGTTCTTCTGCAAATTCTGAAATTATATTATTTACAGTAGTATTAGACAAGTCTAAGGTACTTTTAATTATTAGTTCTCCTTTATTGGCTCCCCCATGAATTATACTTGCATCATTATCGTATTCATCCATAATAATTTTAGCTTCTTCTACTTCTATAAATTTACCAGCATTTATTTCAATTATAGTGCCACCAGTAAAATCTATGCCCATGTTAAAACCATTTATGAAAAACATAACTAATCCTATTAACATAATGGCTGCTGATATAATCCTAAATGTATTTTTATTTTTAATAACTTTCATACTCTCACCCCTTCTATACGCCATATAACTTAGTGTTTTTACCACCAGTTATATTAGCTATTAATTTTAATAAGAATTTCGTTAAAAACACTGCTGTTATCATAGAAACTACTATACCAATTATTAGTGTTACTCCAAAGCCTTTTATAGGCCCTATTCCAAAGTAATATAGTACAACCCCTGCAATTAAAGTAGTTATATTTGAGTCTAATACAGAAGTTAATGCTCTATTAAATCCAGCATCTATTGCTGCTCTAAGTGTTTTTCCAATGATTAGCTCTTCTCTTATTCTTTCAAATATAAGCACATTAGCATCTACTGCCATACCAATGGATAATACTAATCCTGCTATTCCTGGCAATGTAAGTTTTACACCTAAAAGTATCATAATTCCTACTACTACTAGTGTATATATAATTAAACCTAAAGAAGCTATTAATCCTGGAACTTTATAAATTATTATCATAATTGCAAATATTAACAATAATGCTATTCCCAATGCTAAAATACTCTTTTCATAAGCTTCTAATCCCAGGGTTGGTCCTATAACGGAGGTTTGGTGTTCTATCATTTCTACTGGTAAAGCTCCGGCACGGATTAGAGTTGCAAGTTGACTTGCACCTTGTACATCAAAACCTGTGATAACTGCTTTCCCATCTGTTATAGCTCCACCACCTGTTGTTACCGCTGGTGAAGATATTACTTGGTCATCTAGTACAATATAAACTATTCTATTTTCTCTTTCAATTTCTTTTGTAAGTCTGCCAGTAGCTTCTGCAAAGCTATCTTTACCTTCTTTATCAAATTCTAAGGCTACTACTGGTGAATCTACACCAAGTTCATTTTTTTGAAAAGTTACTTCTGCCTTTAACACGTTTTTACCAGTTAAAACTATATCTCCTGTAGGTTCAATAAATTGTAATTGTGCTGTTTTTCCAATTAAATCTATTGCATCCTGTGGATTATCTACTCCAGCTAGCTCTACTCTAATACGGTTTTCACCTTCTAATGAAATATTAGGCTCTGAAATTCCCAGCCCATTTACCCTTTCATTAATAATAGCTCTTGATTGATCCATAAGCTTTTTTAGTTCAGGTCCTTTCTCATCTGTTTTCGCTTCTAGAACAACATATACGCCTCCTGCTAAGTCTAAACCTAAT
Source organism: uncultured Tissierellaceae bacterium (assembly GCA_964477045.1). Classification (GTDB taxonomy): domain Bacteria; phylum Bacillota; class Clostridia; order Tissierellales; family Tissierellaceae; genus CAYZDC01. The sequence goes on from CAYZDC010000120.1 coordinate 1,642, forward strand.
TCCATGGAATCTTTAGCGGTTTCAACTTCATATTTCCCAACAGTTAGTCCATTTAATGCAACAAAAACACTACCACCAACTATTGCCAAAATAAGCACTAAAATAATTATACTTTTTGACTTCATTTCATTTCCTCCTAATATTCAAGATTTGCAACTACTGATATTGCACATTCAATTCTTTTCTTTTCCATTTTACAGCCAATTTCATAGGGTTTCATAAGATCATTATGGGCATAATATGCATTGGCATGACAACCACCACTGCAATAAAATCTAGCCCAACAAGTTCTACATTCTTCTTTATTATTTACATTGGCATTTTTAAATACTTCTCTTAATTCAGTATTTTTTATACCACTATGAATTGTGCCAAGCTTAAATTCCTCTTCTCCTACAAATTGGTGACATGGGTATAAATCTCCCTCTGGAGTTACTGCTAAGTACTCAGACCCTGCACCACAGCCTACAGCTCTTTTTATAATACATGGCCCTTGAGTAAGGTCAACCATGAAATGGAAAAATAAGAAGTCTTTATCTTCTTTCTTTATATTGATATATTCCTTAGAAAAATTTTCATATTCAGCTAATACTGCTTCTATATGTTCTTCTCTTAATGCATAGTCCATTTCTTCAGAAGTTACTACTGGCTCAATTGATATTTTTTTAAACCCTTGTTTATAAAAATCTAGTGCATCCTTGGAGAAATCTATATTTTTACTAGTAAAGGTACCTCTTATATAATAATCCTTATCTCCTCTTTTTTCAACCATTGCTTTAAATTTAGGAAGAATTATTTCATAGCTTCCCCCACCATTCATTGTTTTTCTCATATTATCATTTGTTTCTTTTCTTCCATCCAAGCTAAGAACT
>CAYZDC010000120.1:2523-5298 GCA_964477045.1 uncultured Tissierellaceae bacterium
ATTTTAGATGTTCAATTGCCAGATATTGATGGTTTTTCATTAATAAAGTCAATTTTATTTTCATCTAGTAAGACTCCATTTGTTGTAATAGTAAAGCGAAAGTTTTTATTATACTCTTTCTCTAATTCTCTACCATAAGCAACTAAATCCTTCACTAACTCAAAATTCATAAGTGGTTCTCCACCAAAGAAATCAACTTCTAAATTTCTTCGTTTCCCTGAATTCTTAACAAGGAATTCTAAAGATTTCTTCCCAACCTCTAGTGACATCATGCTTCTAGTGCCTTTAAAATTACCTTGAGAAGCAAAACAATAATCACATTTTAAATTGCAATCATGAGCAACATGCAAGCACATAGCTTTCACAATATTATCTTCATTATAAGATAATTGACTAATATCAGTTGATTCAGAAAATAATAATCCATCTGATACTATTGATTCTAATTCTTTGCATACATTTCTAATTTCAGTTTCCTCATATGTATTTTTATATATTTTTATAATTTCATCTATAGATTTATGGTCATAATAGTCTAATATATCATATACAATTTTCTCAACAATATGTACTGCTCCACTATTTACATCTAATACTATGTATTTCTCATTTAAATAAAATTTATGCATTCTAGATTCCATTCTTAACCCCCATTCCCATATTAAAACAAATAAAAAGCAGTGGATAAACCACTACCCCTTATAATTTATTTATTTTCACATTTTTGATTTCCTACAGTACAAGATGTCTTACATGCTGATTGACAAGATGTTTGACATTCTCCACAACCACCTTTGATTAGAGTATCTTTAAGGTTGCTTCCACTAATAGTTTTTATGTATTTCATAGTATAACCTCCTATGGATATGATTATTTTATTATAACATATAAAACTGTCATAATAAAGATTTATTTATACTTAAAAACTTCCTTTATAATTAAAGGAAGTTCTCATTTTACTTTTAATTTCTAATCTTGATCTAAAGTATTATCTTCATCTGCTCTCATATTTTTTGATTCATTTTTATTTACTACTGAACCTACAGCCCATTTGGTAATGTCTAATCTGGTTTTAGTAGTTCCAACTTCTATAATAATCATATCGTCTTTTACTCTAAGTATTTTACCATAAATACCGCCAATAGTTATTATTTCATCTCCAGTTCTTAAACTACTTCTCATTGCTTTAATTTCATTTTCTTTTTTCTTCTGTGGTCTAATTGCAAATAGGTAAAATACAACTAAAAAACCTATTGGAACTATTAAACCTCCATATTGTCCTAAACTCTCCATTAATATAACCCCTCCTTGTATTCTATTATACAATAAATATTTAAAAAAACACTATTTTTATTTAATATAACCATATTTTAAGTAAAATTCATCTCTATATTCCAATAATCTATCTTCTTTTATAGCTTTTCTAATATTTTCCATCAGCTTAATTAAAAAATATAAATTATGAATAGTAGCAAGTCTAGCTCCTAATATTTCATCCACATTAAATAAATGCCTAATATAAGCTCTAGAATAATTAGTGCAAGCATAGCAATCACATTCTGGATCTAATTTTGTGAAATCATCCTTATATTTTGCATTTCTTACAACTAATCTGCCCTGACTAGTCATAACAGTACCATTTCTTCCTATCCTGGTTGGTAGAACGCAATCTGCCATATCTATTCCCCTTATTACTGCTTCAAATAGATAATCTGGTGTTCCTACACCCATTAAGTATCTTGGCTTATCTTTAGGCAATATAGGTGTTGTGTAGTCCAATACTTCACACATTAATTCTTTAGGTTCTCCAACACTTAACCCACCAATTGCATATCCCGGAAAGTCCATTTGGACTAAATCTTTTGCACTCTTCTCTCTTAAATCTTTAAACATACCGCCTTGTACAATTCCAAATAAACCTTGTTTATCCCAATCTTGGTGATAGTCTTTGCATCTTTTAGCCCATCTAGTAGTTCTCTCCATGGATTGCTGTGAATATTCATAGGTTGATGGATATGGTGTGCATTCATCAAAGCACATCATAATATCAGAACCTAAAGCATTTTGTATTTCTATTGATTTTTCTGGACTAATAAAGTGGGTAGAGCCATCAATATGAGATCTAAACTCTACACCTTCTTCAGAGATTTTTCTTAAATCACCTAAGCTAAATACTTGAAATCCACCACTATCAGTAAGTATAGGTCCATGCCAATTCATAAACTTATGTAGCCCTCCTGCTGCTTTAATTAATTCATGACCAGGCTTCAAGTACAAATGATAGGTATTACTTAATATGATTTGGGCACCAAGTTCTTTAACTTCTTCTGGTGTCATAGCTTTTACTGTAGCCCTAGTGCCAACTGGCATAAAAATAGGTGTTTCTATAACTCCGTGAGGAGTATATAGTTTACCCAACCTAGCCTTGCTATCCTTTGCTTCTTTTAATAATTCAAATTTTATCGCCATACTTACCCCCTATTACTTTATAAACATTGCATCTCCAAAACTAAAAAATCTATATTTTTCATCTACAGCTATTTTATATGCTGACATAATATTGTCTCTACCTGCTATTGCACTTACTAGCATCATAAGTGTTGATTCCGGTAAATGAAAATTAGTTATAATTCTATCGACTATTTTGAATTCATAACCAGGATAAATAAAAATGTCAGTCCAACCAGACTTGCATTCTACAATTCCACTTTCCATACCCAGCGTTTCTAAGGTTCTTGTAGTAGTAGTCCCTACTGAAATTACTTTACCTCCACT
>CAYZDC010000121.1:0-5176 GCA_964477045.1 uncultured Tissierellaceae bacterium
AACTTCTATGGAGCCCTTTATTAGCCTTACAGACTTTCCAGTTCTCTTGGTAAGGATTACCATAAGACCGTCTCTTGGACCAGATCCTAATTCAGCACTCATATAAAAATAAATTCCATATCCTAATACAAACATGCCTAAAATCAACATTATTAAACTAGGTAAAAAATTCTGGAATATTGGGACTAAATGGTTTAGCATTAATATATCTATAAATGTACCAATTAACAACATATTCAAAATCGTACCCCTACCTATTGGTTGTCCCAATATAATATCTAAAATTATAATTACAAAGCCACTAGAAATAGCAGCAGTTCCCAAAGTAATACCTGTTACTTGGGCCAAGCCTTGATGAAAAGCATCCCAAGGAGCTACGCCTAAGTTAGCATTTATTGTCATTACCATACCTAGGGCAGATATAAATAATCCTAGGATCAATCTAATATGTCTTTTTATTTCTTTTTTCACTGTTACTACCACCTTACGATTACTTAATAACTTAATATTACATCATTACTATATTCTATAGCAAATTATATTATAACACAAAATAATAGAAGACCTACAAATTACTATAAAATGTAGGTCTTTTATTTATATTAACTTCTATGCATAGACTTTTATTATTTCTAAAGCTAATCTTGATGCATTTTCTAAATCTTTAATATGAAGGTGTTCTTCCAAAGTATGAGGTTTTTTCTCGCCTATACCTAAGTTAACCGCTGTTATACCATTAGCATTGAAGATATTCGTATCGCTTCCTCCACCTGATGCTGCAGTATGAGGTTTTAAACCAATATTCTCACATGCAAGTTTTACCTTTGATACAATCTCATGGTCTTCATCTACTTTGAATGCTCCATATGCATTTTCAACATTCATTTCTACTGAACCACCAAATTTTTCAGCTGCATCTTCACAACACTTAACCATATGATCTGTTTGTTTTTGTAATTTATCGTCATCCAGGCTTCTAGCTTCTGCTTTAATTTCTACAGACTTTGTAACTATATTAGTTACTTCTCCTCCTGCAATATATCCAATATTTGCAGTGGTTTCACTATCAATTCTCAGCAAATTCATTTTTGAAATAGCTTCAGCAGCTATTTGTATTGCACTAATTCCATTTTCAGGTGCTACTCCTGCATGGGCTTCTTTACCTATGAATGTAGCTCCTATTTTGTTTTGTGCTGGACCTTGAATAATGATTTGTCCTGGTTCTCCCCCACTATCTAGTACAAATGCTACTTTAGAATCTAAATTGCTGTAATCTAAATTCTTAGCACCATGAAGGCCCCCTTCTTCAAATATTGAAAAACTAATCTCAATATCTCCATGAGGAATATTTTTTTCAATAACCGTTTCTACAGCTTCTAATATTGCAGCTATTCCAGCTTTATCATCTCCGCCTAAAATAGTAGTTCCATCGCTATAAATTACACCATCTACTATTTTCGGTTTAATTCCTATTCCTGGGGATACAGTGTCCATATGTGCACTAAATAAAATTGGTTGGCTTTGGGTATTTCCTTTTAATTTAGCCACTAAATTTCCAGAATTACTTCCAACCTTTTCACCTGCATTATCCATTGACACACTTAAACCCATTTCTGTCATTTCCTTTTGAAGATAATCTGCAAAATCCCTTTCAAATTTAGTAGGGCTATCGATTTGCACATACTTTAAAAATCTTTCTAACAATCTTTCTTGATTAATCATAATATTCTCCTTTCTAAAAATATTTAAAAAAATATGAGGCTATAGAGCCTCATATTAAATAACTTTAATTACATACGAATAAAGGCTCCTGGTCCCAATGGAATTTTGAAGAAGAACCAAACACCCATTAGTACTGTCCAACCTATTAAGAATGCTATAGTATATGGAAGCATAGTTGATATTAATGTTCCTAATCCACTATCCTCATCATATCTTTTGGCGAATACAACTATCATTGCAAAATAACTCATTAATGGAGTTATGATATTAGTTGATGAGTCTCCAATTCTATATGCAGCTTGTGTAAGTTCAGGACTTAGGCCAAGGTTTAACATCATTGGCACAAAGATAGGTGCCATGATTGCCCATTTAGCTGAAGCTGAACCCATAAATAAGTTTAGGAATGCTGATATTAATATAAATCCTACAATTAATGGGAATCCTTTAAATCCTATATTATCTAAGAAATTAGCTCCATTAATTGATAAGATGGTTCCTAAATTTGTTTTACCAAAGTAACTAACAAATTGGGCTGCAAAGAAGGCTAGTACCAAATATCCGCCCATGCTCTTCATTGCATCTGTCATACTTGCTACTAAGTCATTGCTATTATTTATTTTACCTACAGTTTTACCGTATACATAGCCTGGTATTAAAAACAGAAGTAAAATCATAAGCATAAGACCATTATTCATAAATTCCTTTAAGGTAAATTTACCAGCAGCTTCTTCAAATGTTTTAAAAACAGCATTACTTGGGAACATTAAGAATGCCATAACTGCTACAAAAAGTAAGATTGCTATTCCTGCATTTCTAAGACCCTTGTTTTCTACATCCGTTACTGGTTCATGATTTGGCATGAAAGTTCCAGTGTAAGGTCCAAGATTTTTTTCTACTATTCTTTCAGTTACAATTGTTCCTAGTATTACTAATAAGAAAGTTGAAGCTATCATAAAGAACCAGTTTCCTGTTGGGTCCATTTGATAAGCAACTCCTGCACTTCTTAATGCTTCGTTTGTAATACCTGATAATAGTGGATCTGTTGTACCAATAATTAAGTTAGCTGAGAATCCTCCAGATACACCTGCGAATGCTGCTGCAAGTCCAGCAATTGGATGACGACCAGCACTAGCAAATACGATTGCTCCTAGTGGTATAACTACTACATATCCAGCATCTGATGCAATATTTGAAATGATACCTGCAAATACTACTACTGCTGTTAATAAACTAGGATTAACACCGGATAATAATTTCTTTAAAGATGTATTAATTAATCCTGACCATTCAGCAACACCAACACCAAGCATAGCTACAAGTACTGTACCTAAAGGTGCAAAACCTGTAAAGTTTTTGGTAGCTGAGTTAAAGATGTATCTCAATCCATCTGCATTTAATAATGATAGGGCTTCTACCGTGACATCTGCTCCAGCTCGTGCGTCGTAGTATGTTAACGGCTTCCCAAACTTTGCTGCAATTGCAGAAATAACTATTATTGCTGCACTTAATAAAACAAAAATCATAGCTGGATGAGGCAATGCATTTCCTATTCTCTCCACATGACCCAGAAAGCCTTTTACTTCTTTTGTACTTTTCTGATTTTCAGACATAATTTCCTCCTTAAGTTATATTTTTTTACATCATTGCTATTATACCCAATGAAACTCCAACAAAACAAGTGAATGTGATAACGTATTAGGACATTAGGGAGATTTATATTGGCTAAAAGCCCATGATTTCAGATATTAGGACAATATTTTAAATTTAATTAATATTTATATTTACATTTAAAGGCATGTTTTATTGCATTTTTTATAGTTCGCTAAGATTGATCGAAGTTTTATTCAATGATATAATAATACTCATATAATACTAGGGAGGAATTAGGATGAAAAAAGTTATTATGTTTGGAAGCAAGTTTTGACCTACTTGTGAACCTGCGAAAGAGTATCTTTCGGAAAATGGAGTAAAGTTTGTATATAGAGATATAACAGAAAATATGATGAATTTGAAATTGTTTTTAAATCATAGAGACAACAATCCAGTATTTGACAAGGTTAAAGAAGCTGGAAATGTAGGTTTACCATGCCTGGTAATTGGTAATGGAGAAAAAATAGTATTCCAAGTTGAGGGAATGGACCTAGAAGATATAAAGCGATAATATAGGAAGAGATTGAGTTTAAACACTCAATCTTTTTAACAATATAGAGATAATATTTAAGGAGAGATAAAGATGATTAAATCACATTTAATTAAAAGTGTTAGAGAAGAGGGAAAAGCAAGAACAAATATAGATTATTTGTCAGAAAAGGAAATTCAAAAGGTAAGAAATTTCCACAAGAGCTTTGATGAATATTCCCTAACCCCACTACATAAATTAGAAAATTTAGCAAAGTACTTAGGAATAAAAAATATATTTGTAAAAGATGAAAGCTATAGATTTGGGCTAAATGCTTTTAAAGTATTGGGAGGGTCCTATGCAATAGGAAAATACTTGGCAGACAAATTAGACCTTGATATATCAGAAGTTAGTTTTGATCTTCTTCGTTCCCCTGAAGTAAAAAAGGAACTGGGTGAAATAACCTTTGTAACAGCAACTGATGGAAATCATGGTAGAGGAGTAGCCTGGGCTGCAAAGCAACTAGGACAAAAATCTGTAGTATACATGCCAAAAGGATCCTCAGAGATCAGACTGGAGAATATTAGGAAAGAAGGCTCAGATGCCTCTATTATAGAAGGGAATTACGATGATGCTGTTAGACTTTCAGACGAAATGGCAAAAAAACATGGTTGGGTAGTAATCCAAGATACTGCTTGGGAAGGCTATGAAGATATACCAAAATGGATAATGCAAGGTTATGGTACTCTTATTCATGAGACAATGGAACAATTATCTTTTTATCGTCCATCACAGTTCTAACTAACGGCAACTTCTCATAAGGTGTATTTCTAATTTTAGCGTCTCGCAACCTACTACAAATTTTATATTCAAAAGAACTTTCTCCATATGTAACACAGTTATTATATACTTTTGTCCATAATCTATTTCTCACACTACGCACACTCATTCATTATTTCCTCCATCATTTAGCCTTTCTTGTAAAATTTTAACATTGGTTCCGGTTGAACCTATTTGTATTAAGATATTTGAAGTTGACAATTCATCTAATATAGAGTTTGTTTCTCCGGAAGTTGTAGAGTTAACATATTTATTATAAATTACTTGCGCACAATTAATACGTATTTTTTGTGCACTAGCACTTTGATCTGATGGCATTTCAAATTTTACCATAAATTGACTTGTAGCAGAAGAAATTGAAGTTGCGTTTTTTAAAAAAGTAAAAAGAGAAGGAAAACTTTCTTTTAATTCTTTGACTAAAAATTCTAATTGAGTAGTTAAATCTCCAATGCTTTTTCCTTTTGATTTTGCGTAATTTAATAAATCACGTTTTCT
>CAYZDC010000122.1:0-1300 GCA_964477045.1 uncultured Tissierellaceae bacterium
GGATCTGCACTAGCTGTAAACCATGCGAAGGTACCACCAGCAATAAGTAATACAGCCAACATCATACTTGTAAGTAACATCATATTTCTCTTTTTCATTTTGCTTCCTCCTTAATATTAGGTTATACAGTGCTCGAAGCTAGGCTGCCATCTATAAGAAGGCCCTGTGGCTTTGCGTCCTTAGATTTCTCTAAGTTTGCCAAACAACATTTATGTTATGAAGTCCTGTGTTGGTCTGGATTAAAAAGGTAAGTTATTAATGCTCCATACATCTCTCCAGGCCTTGTGTGCACTTTGGACTCCTTCTGCAACAATTTTAAGTGTGAAGCTTGCACCTTCATATTCAGGTGTTAATGTACCGTAATCAATACTTGTAACAATATTGCTAGTCTCTTGATTCTCTGTTAAAGGATGTGCATAGTAATAATATCCATCATCTTCTATCCAATTATGACCTATATTTATATTTACATTGGCTACTGATAAATTAGGATCACTCCATTGTGGTACCAACCTTACCCTTACATAGCTGTCTGTTGTTCCCAAGCTTTTAACTGTAATGTTATCAATACCATCTTGTAAGACTTGAACATCTACAATACCCATTGTAATATTTGTTAAGGAAGGGTCTGGACTAGATGTAAACCAGGCAAATGTTCCACCAGCCACCATCATAGATAAAACTAGAATAACTGAGAAAATTGCTAATTTGTTTTTCATATTTATCCATCCTTTCCTTATACTTCAATAGTCTCTTCCTTTTTAAGTTTCTTGAAAATAAGTGGTCCTATAAAAGATATCACTCCAAGAGCTACAATGAATATAATTCCTTGCATACTGCTTAAAAATCTAAATGCATAACCAACATATGGTAGTGAAAATCCGACTGTTCCTATTACATTTTCTCTTTCTACAGGCATTGCATCTTCCGTATTATTTGCATCTCCTTGAGTTATAAAGTATTCATTGTTGGGTCCAACTTCTATAACTCTATGGGTAACTCTAGTTCTAGTATCTGCTCCATAGTAAGTTAGTATATCTCCTGAATTTATTTGATCAGCTGTTTTCTCATTAACTATTATCAATGAATTTACTTTCAATGCAGGTTCCATACTTCCACTATCTACAACATACAATCTATTTCCAAATAAGGATGGTTCCATCCCTGTAAACTTTGACTGTGCTGTAATAACAATTAAGAACAGCATTACTATCATGAATATTGCAAATAATATATTTGATATAATTTTCAAGGTTTTATTATTAGTTTTTTGTGTCATATGATAGCCTCCTATCTAATA
>CAYZDC010000122.1:1400-5145 GCA_964477045.1 uncultured Tissierellaceae bacterium
GTGTATGCTCCAGCTACTCTATTTTCATGAAATTCTAATCTTAAGTTATTATCAGAGTAATCTATAGAATTTGGTGTTATTTGCCTTCCTTGAATGTGTGCTACATCTGAGGAATAAAACCAACGAGTGTTTTCTAATGTATATCCCATTGTTGCTGTAACATCTAAATCCTCTATGGTTATTCTTGCATAAGTATCACCATGGGAACTATAATTCATAGGTGCAATAGTACTTATATGGTAATCCCCTATTAGTAAATTGCTTATTGATTTTGATTCTCCATCTCTTAATGTAAGTACATATTTAGAATTGTCTGGACCACCCATTATAAATACATCAAATTCCTGATCCAAATCATTTGAATTTAGAGCACTGGCCTCTATAGTAATTGAGCCTCTTGGGATTTCAACTTCCACCATAAAGCTAAGATCTATTTTAAGAATTTCTTCTCCAACAAGTGCTGAAATATCTATAGTATTTCCTATCTCTTCTTGAAGATTGAATTCAGGAATTGTATAGGTGCCCAATATTACTTCTTCTTCTCCAGATGGAATAAAAAGTGTTTCATAAATACCAAAGGAGTCGTTTATAATTATATTGTCTATTCCTATTTCACTACTATTTTTAAGTATTATTTCATATTCTATTGGGTCTCTATTTGTGTAAGTATCCTTATATGTTATAACCTTAGCTTCTAATCCAACAGGTATAGATTGTATTTCTATTATAGGTTCAAGTTGAGCCTTTATATCATCATCTTTAACTTTATCTTCTTCTACGGTCTCATTATTTTCTGGATTTTTTTGGTCTGTTTCTTCTTCAACTTCTACAACCTCTTCTCCTTCTAAATCTTCATCTTGTTCTGTAACTTCTTCTTGTTCTATAACTTCATCTTGTTCTGTAACTTCTTCTTGTTCTATAACTTCATCTTGTTCTATATCTTCTTGTTTATCCTTTTCTATAATGTCTACAGTAGGTGCTTCTATTTCTTCTTTCATCTCCACTATTGGTTCTTCTATTCCATCCTCTATGGAATCCTTTGTCGGTTCCCCTATTTGATCTAATTCAGCAAATACGGATATATTTAAACTTAAGACCATTGTTAAAGATAATAAAAGTGCAACAATCACTTTGATCTTTTTCTTCATAGAATTCACCTCCATGAGTTTAACTAGTTAATACGGTAATCTATTCTTTAATCTAATTATATCCTTAGTTATTACAAATTGGTTACAACCCGATTTCATATGGATTACATGATTGTTTTTTTGCATTAAAAAACCCCCAGTCTTTTAAAGACTGAGAGTTAGCTATGATTTATAGTTTTTTTAATTTTATGTTTAAATCTAATTTTTCATTATTTATCATGTTTTTAAAAGTTTCTTTTAGTCTACCAATGAGAAAGTCTAAATTTTCTTCTCCTAATCCCATTAACATTACAAGAATCTGGTTATGATTCCATTGGGTGATTGTGTCCCCTTTTCTAAGTCCATATCTTATAATTTCTAATAATATTGTCATATAATGCTTTACATCTTCTTGAGATAATTCTGTATGACCACTTTTCTCTATAGTCACTACACCAACAAAAATTTTTTGATCTCCTCTTTCTTTGATTCTGCTTTTAAAATTATAGAGAAATTTAAAATAATAATTATCACAGACTAACGCTCCATTATAGTAATCGCAATCTTTTAGTTCATTATCCAAGGTATTTAATTCAATATTAGAGTGGATATTATTTTCTTTTAGTCTAATTGATTTGTACACTGATATCATTCTTTCACTAGGAGATGCTCCTAATTCATTGTACATCATGGAAGTATAATACACATAATGATTTAAAGCTGCTCTTATCTGACCTAAATTCACTAAAGATTCAATATAATATATATGAATAATTTCTTCATATGGGAAAAGGCAAATTAATTCCTCACACAAACATATTATATTATTATCTACAGACATTTCATCTAATATTTGCAAGTGCTTGGTTAAGCTATTTATAAACAATCTACTGTATCTACTTCTTATAGGGATTACCCAAAGGTCACTTCCTAATTCTCCTAAATATTCTCCCCTATATAAATCAAAAATTTTTCTTCCAATATCTAAGGATTTTTCCTTATCACCTGGTGATTGGTGAAGTTTTATATAAAACTCTAATTCTATAAAGTCTACCCAGCAATTTTCTTTTAGTTCAAACACATAATATCCATCGATATACCTGATTTGGAAAAAAGGTTCAACTTTTAATGCATTTACAACAAATAATGATCTAACTCTGGAAATTTGTGTTCGCAGTACACCTATTGGATCTTCATAGTCTTCATCTTGCCATATATCTTCAATAATCTTGTATGGCAGCAATTTTTTGCCTTGAAAAGTTAAAAAATACTTAAATAACTTTATAAGTTTGATATTGCTTCCAATATAATTTAATATTGATTCATCTTCAGTTCTAATATCGAAGTTTCCTAATGTGTATATTTTAATCACATCATCACTTCCTCCAACTTTGCATTTGACTCTTTAAAATATCTATAAGCTAATTCTTATAATTAATCTAAAATCGACTACCTATTAAGTTAATTGGATTATGTAATCTTTATATTTATTTCCAGAGGGTGTACTTTATATACCCTACAAATAGCAAGAAATAACATAATTAAAAAGAAAAACTACCAATTTTAGATTGATAGCTTTTTTTACAATGTAGTTATGACACCCATTAGTCCAAAGTCCTTTTTATCTCTACGATATGAATGTAATATTTCATTTGAAATAGTTGGTAAATCTACTATTGTAATATTGTCTTCAATTATTCCACTTTCAATAAGAAGGTTTTTGTTTATTTCTTGTAAGTTTATTAAAGATTTAATCTCATTCTTTTTTAGGATAATATTATTTAAATATCCAAACTCTTTTTCAAATAGTTCTTTTACATCTATATCTACTTCAAATTCATCTTTTCCAATGGTAGGCCCTATAATGGAAATTATATCCCCAGGGTCACAATTATATTCATTTTTCATAATATTAATAGCATTAGCTGCTATTCGTTGAAGTGTACCTTTCCATCCGGAATGAACATTTGCATGAACTTTTTTTATTGGGTCAAATAAGATTATAGGTGTACAATCTGCAAATCTAGTTATTAGTGCTATGTTTTCTAGAGCTGTTACTAATCCATCAGTTTCTGGAAAGTATCTTCCAAATTCATGTTCTAATCCTTGGTCCATATTCTTTACTATGGCTATGTTGTTGGAATGGGTTTGAAATCCATTGTATAGAATAGATGGCTTTATATTTAAAAAATCATATACTGACTGTAGATTTGCTTTTATACTTTCCACAGAACCATTAGTAGTAAATCCAATGTCCATATCAGATGTTGTAAAGCAGTGTTTTAATCCTAATTCTGTAAGTTTAGGTATGGTGATGTATCTTATATTGTTTTTTGAATGTATTTTGTAGTTCATGGTTTCCTCCTGTGCTGAATTGGTGATTATATTATAACATAAAAAATGGTCGACCAATTAGCCAACCATTTTTACTAATTATTTCTTATTATATTCTTTATCTACTAATGATTTAACTAAATCATCATTTGCTACATACGGTATCGTTATATGATCTGTGTCTTTACATTCTTCATTGTATTCTATAACTGTTTCAATTGAATGAGGGTTTCTTGCCCATGCACGTCTTGCTACTCCACCCATTACATCCCATGGCATTGCAG
>CAYZDC010000123.1:0-5137 GCA_964477045.1 uncultured Tissierellaceae bacterium
AATTTTAATAAATTTGTTTGCACCAGGAATAAATGATACAACTATTAACCTTGCTTTAATCAAAGGAGAAAATGAATCCCAAGTAGAATATTTGGAACAATTTGCAAAAATCGAGCTTTTTGAAAATGAGGCTGAAATAAAAGAAAGAGTTGGAAAAAGAGATGCTATGATAGGTATAGTCCCTGAAAATGGTCAATATTATATAATGACTCAAGGAAATGAACCTAAAGGGTTTGTAGATTATGCAAAACTATTGAATAGTTTTTATGAACTAGATATAAATATAGAAGACTCAAATGGTGAATTAATAGAATTTGGGAGAAGTGTTCCCCCACTTAAAAAGACTTTAGTCAATACCTCAATACTCTTTATATCTATACTTGGTGGGATGCTTATAGCCTTAAATATAGTTGAAGAAAAAGTAGACAATACACTAAGCGCTATAAATTTGACACCTACATCTAGGATTACCTTTGTACTTGGCAAATCGGTTATGGGTATATTGCTTTCAGTATTTGGATCTATTGCTTTAATTTTTATTACTGGCTTTGGAGGCATAAATATACTGCAACTATTATTAGTCATTCTAATAACCAGTATTTTAAGCATACTTGTAGGCTTTATACAAGGCCTTACTAATAAAGATATAATATCTGCAGCAGGAAGTATAAAATTATTATTCTTGCCTTTAATAGCCGGGGTTTTAGCTATTGAAATACTAGCAGATAAGTGGCAAAAGTTCTTTTATTGGAACCCTTTCTACTGGGCATATAAAGGAAATGATGTGATTCTTTCTCAAAGTGGAACTTGGGGACAGATATTGCTGTACTCAGGAATAGTTTTGTTATTAAGCGGTATTGTATATCTTTTCTTAGCTCCAAAAATAAGGAAAGGTCTAGAATAACATTTTATCAAATAAGGAGGGTTTTATTTATGGATGGATTTGCGCTACTTGGAATTTTAGCTTTTGTTTATGCAGCAATAGTATTCTTCATAACATTTAAAAAGCCAGAGAAAATTTGGAACATAGGAAAAATACAAGGATTTAGAAAAGTTCTTGGAGAAAATGGCACAGTAATTTTCTTCCTCATTTGGGGACTATTGGCAGTAGCACTGGGAGTATGGTTATTTACAAAGTAAGGACAAATAAAGCACTGGATATCCAGTGCTTTATCACTTTTATATGATAACTTCAAGTTTAAAAAACTCTTCTAAGCTATTGATTTTTTCTACTCTATTATCCTTAACCATGTATATCATGTCATATAGTTTTAAGTTCTCATGGTAAATAATATGGCTTACGTTAATTATGGTCTTGTCTAATGATAAAATTTGCTTTTCAATTTCAGATCCTATTTCTCTATCTAGGCTGGCGAATATTTCATCACATATTATTAGACTAGTATCTAAATATAAAGCCCTTGCTAAGAGCAATCTTGCTCTTTGTCCACCTGATAAGTTTGAGCCATTATTTTTCAATGCATAATCAAGATCCAAACTATCTAATCCTACCTTTTTCAATATTTGTTTTAGATGGTTCACATCATTATCCTTATACAAGGTTATATTATCTCTTAAGGAGCCATTAAATATAAATCCTATTTGATCTATGACTGATAGTTGCCCATAATAGCTATCAGCTCTTATATCTTCTATATTATAATTATTTACCCTAATCTTTCCTGATTTAAGTGGCAGTTGTCTTCTAAGACTCTTCAATATTGTACTTTTACCAGCACCACTTGACCCAACAATTAAAATCTTATTATTTTCTTTGATTTCTAAGTTTACATCCTTTAATATAGTCATATCTTCATATCCTAGGTCAGCCTCTTTAAAACTAATCTCTGATACTTTATGGATTTGCTCCTTAGCTTCACTTGACTTTTGTTTTAATACATCTTCAAACTCATGAAGTACAACTGATATACCAGTCATTTGAGATATATAAGGCGTTATTCTTTGCATAGGCCATATTGATTGTGAAAAGGCTGTACCTGCTAATAGAGTTGTCCCTAGTGACATTTGGAACTTTTTAGCAAAATATAGGCCTACAAAAACTAAAGTAAATATGATTCCAATCTGGATAAAGTTATTCAGTGCATCTATATGGGTAGATTTTTTATCTACTTCATAATTATCTTCTTGAACTTGCTTTGCTAAGTCTTTAAATTTAGAAATCCTAGTTTTTTCTAGTCCATTTTGTTTAATTACAAAGAAACCTTGTAGAGTTTCACTAATAAAATTAGTATACTTTTGTAATGACTCAGACTTAATTTTTTCTTTCTCCGCTACTGGTTTACTAGTGCGTTTTGAAATAAGCACGAAAAAAACCAACAAGCCTAAAGCCATGTACAACAATGTATTACTAACTGTGGCTAATATAAACAAGGATACTGCCAGTTGTGCTCCCGCCTGGATTAACTCTATTAACTTAAGATAAAATCTGTCTTCATAACGGTCAATATCATTACTTAAGTGTGATAGATACTTTTCTTCATCAGTAGTACTTAGATCTTTTATATCTAAATCAAATAACCTGCTAATATATCCAGCTCGCAAATTTTTCATGCTTTTATTCATAAAAACACTTTTAAGGTATGATGATAATAAATTAAAAACAAGTTCAAAGATAATTACAATTAGTAATAACTTGGATATTTGAATTAGTTTATCTACTTCACCTGCTACTGCATAATCTGTAATATAGCTTAAGGCAAATAATGAAAGTCCACTAACAGCAGCTCCTATAAACATTGATCCTGTCATAAAAGCTAAAGATATCTTATCTCCAAAACGATACTTAAGCATGACTAACACCACCCTTTTTACTTAGATCTATGACTTGATTAAAGCTGTCACTTAAATAATCTATGTGTCGATGTGATATTACAACCACTGTTTTATCTAAGTTTTTAATTGTTTCATATATTTTGGATGATGTGTAATCATCAAGACTAGAACTAGGTTCATCAAATATAATCATCTCTTTATCTGCATACAACTCTCTTGCAATATTTACACGTTGCCTTTGCCCACCAGAAATATTGCTTCCATTATCTAATAACTCATGACCTTCTTTTAATTCTAAGGTTTCTATCCAATCATATAAAACACTTTGTTTTAGAACTTGAATAAACTTGTCTTCATTAAAAGCTTTGTTTAAAATAATATTATTTTTAATTGAATCATCAAAAATAAAATGCTCTTGTCTTACATAGCCCACATTAGATATAAAGCTTTTAGGATCTATTTCTTTAAGACTTTGGTTGTCATAAAGAATCTCCCCTTCGTAGTCACTTAAGTTTTGAGTCAATAAATTAACAAGAGTAGTTTTACCAGTACCTGAGTCTCCAAAAATTAAAACCTTATCTTTGTTATGTATATTTATATTAACATCCTTTAATACTTGCTTGTCATCATAAGCATAATGGAGTTCTTTTACTATAATTTTATCCTTTAATTTAAACTTTTTGTCTAAAATTTTAGGCTCATCATATTGAGTAATATTTTCAAATATTTCAATAGATGTTTTAAAGCGATTCATCATAGAAAAACCATTATTCATTCCCCAAATAAGTTGTCCAATTAAATTAAATACTACTACTAGCGAGCTTAATTGGATATTCCCAATTGAAAACAAATATGCAGCATAAATTACTGTAAACACCTGAAAGGTTCCTGAAACCCAGGACATAATATTACTTTGTAATAAGTTGATTTGATAACTAGATTTCTTTTGCTTTTCAAGTTCAACAATGTCCTTATAGAAAGTAGTTTTAAACTTATCTACTACCTGATATAATTTAATGGTTTCTAATCCTCTTAATACATTGGTTAAACCTTGGTGGAATTTAGAATTTGCTTGTACAACTCTTTCCTTTCTTTTAATTGTTGGCTTTTCAAATACTTTGGTTAAAAGGTATAACACAATTGAAGCAAGTATCGTTGCAAGAGCCAATAAAGGTGCTATATATGCTAATACCACAATTCCTAAAATAAAGTTTCCAAAGGCGTAGATAACATTTAAAATAGACAAGAAAAAATCAGATTCAAATAAATTAATATCAGAAACCAGTTGGGATTGATAGGATTCCATTGATTCTTTCTTAAATTCATCCGGGCTTTTACTTAACAATTTCTTATATGATAACATTCTTACTTGAACTAAAACATCACGCATAAATCCAATTCTTAAGTACCTAGATATTACTTGTAATATTATTGGTGAAAACCCTAAAGCCAAGCTCCCTAATAATACTCCCAAAATTTCCAGAGAACTAGTGACCTCTAGTATATTAAAAGCATTTGCTAAGGCAAAAGTAGTCATTATGTTGGTAGGAGTAATTATTAAAATTCCAACAACATAGTAGAGAAATTGCTTTTTGTTTTCTGTAAACAAACTTTTAATATCCATTATTACCTCCAAAAGTCAAGAAAAGCACTGGATACCCAGTGCTCTTTTATTATCTCTTACTAAATTGTGGTGATTTACGAGCTTTTTTAAATCCGTACTTGTATCTTTCTTTCATTCTTGAATCTCTAGTTAAGTAACCAGCTTTTTTAAGAATTGGTCTTAATTCTGGATCTGATTCAATTAGGGCTCTAGCAATACCATGTCTTATAGCTCCTGCTTGGCCTGTGAATCCTCCACCTTCAATATTTACTAATACATCAAATTTATCTAAAGTTTCAGTAATTACTAGTGGTTCCCTAACTACAACTCTTAAAGTTTCATAGTTAAAGAATTCTTCAATATCTCTTTTATTAATAGTTATTTTTCCGTTTCCTGGAACTAATCTTACTCTTGCTACGGAAGTCTTTCTTCTACCTGTTCCTATAAACTGTTCTATAGCCACTTATAGTCCTCCTTTCCCATGAATACTAAAATTCATAAATTTCTGGCATTTGTGCCTCATGTACGTGGTCAGGACCACCATACACTTTCATTTTCTTAATCATACCTTTTCCAAGGCTATTTTTAGGTAACATACCTTTAACTGCTAATTCTATAATCATTTCAGGTCTTTCAGCTAATAGTTGTTTGTAACTAATATGTCTGTCTCCACCTGGATATCCAGTGTGGTAGAAATGAGTTTTTTGTTCTAATTTTTTACCAGTTAATTTTATTTTGCTA
>CAYZDC010000124.1:0-4939 GCA_964477045.1 uncultured Tissierellaceae bacterium
ATTTTTAGGACTTTTACATATGGAGATAATTCAAGAGCGATTAGATAGAGAATTTGACTTAAATGTAGTTACTACATCTCCTTCTGTAATATACAAAGTTAAAAAGAATTCAGGAGAAATGTTAGAAATACAAAATCCGGCTAACTTGCCTCCACTAACAGAAATAGAATATATGGAAGAACCAATAGTAACCGCTAATATTATGACACCTACAGAACATGTAGGACCCATAATGGAGCTTTGTCAAAATAAAAGAGGGGTTTTCTTAAATATGGAATACCTAGAAGAAACTAGAGTAGTATTGCATTATGAATTGCCTCTTAATGAAGTTATTTATGATTTCTTTGATGCGCTAAAATCTAAAACCAGAGGATATGCCAGCTTTGACTATGAGTTAAAGGGCTATGTTCGTTCTGAACTAGTAAAATTAGATATTCTTATAAATGGTGAATCTGTAGATGCTTTTTCCTTAATTGTTCATAATAGCAAAGCATACGACAGGGGCAGAATGATTACAGAGCGACTTGTAGATGCCATACCAAGGCATCAATTTGCAGTACCTATACAAGCAGCCATAGGCTCTAAAATCATCGCTAGAGAGACAATAAGGGCTCTAAGAAAAGATGTATTAGCAAAGTGTTATGGTGGGGATATTTCTAGAAAGAAAAAATTATTAGAAAAGCAAAAAGTAGGAAAGAAAAAAATGAGACAAATTGGTTCTGTAGAAGTTCCACAAGAAGCATTTCTTACAGTTCTTAAATATGACGAATAAAAAATGCACGCCTTGGGTGTGCTTTTTTTTAAGGAGGTAACTATGAAAGATTTAGCACTTTATATACACATACCTTTTTGCGAAAGAAAGTGTTATTATTGTGATTTTACTTCATTCTCTGGTAAAGATGATCAGGTTTCCAAATATACAGACTATCTTATAAAAGAAATGTCATTATACAAGGAAAAGATTAGCCAGGAATTTTCTATAAAGTCTATTTTTATTGGTGGTGGAACACCTTCTTCCATCCATGAAGATTATATTAAAAAAATATTAAAGTATGTTTATGGGAATTACCCTGCAAATAATATAGAAGAAATTACAATTGAAGTGAATCCTGGGTCTTTAACTTTAAAAAAAGCCAGAAAATATAAAGAAATGGGTATAAATAGAATCAGCATAGGTTTACAAAGTTTAGATAATAGATTATTAAAATCCATAGGTAGAATTCATAATTCAGATGATTTTTACGAATCATATAAAATATTGAAAGATTTAGGCTTTAAAAATATCAGTGTTGATCTTATGTTTGGGCTACCTGATCAAAGCTTACAGGATTTGCACAAGACTTTAGAAAAAATAGTTTTACTTGATTTAACTCATATATCTCTTTACAGTCTGATTCTTGAAGAAGGAACCTTGTTTTACAAATGGGAAGAAGAAAATAAAATAAAACTACCCTCTGAAGAAGAGGATAGAGAAATGTATCATAGTGCCGTAAGGTTTTTAAATGAAAATGGGTATAAGCATTATGAAATATCAAATTTTGCTAAAGAAGACTCTAAGTGTGTTCAAAATATGGCTTATTGGTCAGTAGAGCCTTATTTAGGAATTGGCATAAATAGCCATTCTAATTTAGACCATAAAAGGTTTTCTAATGTAAGTGATTTTGAAACTTATTATAAAAGATTAGATATGGATAGATTTCCTATCCACAGCTCAGAGCACATTCCAAAAGAAATGGAAATAGCAGAATATATAATATTAGGCTTAAGGCTTATTCAGGGTATAGATAAGAATAAGTTTAAAAATAGATTTAACCTGGATATTAATCATATATATAAAGAACAAATCTTAAAAAATATTAAGGATGGTTTATTGGTTCAAAATGAAAATCATATAAAACTTACTAGTTATGGATTGGACTTAGCCAATAGAGTTGAATTAGATTTTTTCCCATAGAAAAATTTAGCTATTAAGTATTGACAAAGATGGTTTCTAGTGGTAAATTATAGTATGAGATTAGCACTCGAAGGGAGAGAGTGCTAACAAACATCCAAAACGTTTATAACAGAGGTGATATTATGTTGGATGAAAGAAAATTAAAAGTGTTATATGCCATAATAAACAGTTATGTGTTAACTGCTGAACCTATTGGATCTAGAACCATCTCTAAACAATATAACCTGGGGGTTAGTCCAGCCACTATTAGGAATGAAATGGCTGATTTAGAAGAATTAGGATATTTAAACAAACCACATTCTTCAGCTGGCAGAGTACCATCAGATAAAGCCTACAGATTATATGTAGATCAACTGCTTAAAGCAAAAAATCCTATTATAGATATAGTTAAAAAGAATGAAATAAAGAAAATTCTTTCAACAGATGATATGGAAATTGACAAATTAATACAAAAATCCGCAAAGATATTATCTGCTACCACTAGTTATACAGCCTTGGCAATAACTCCCCAAATTAATATTAATAGTTTAAAGCATATTCAGTTATTGTTAATAGGCGAAAATGACATACTAGTTGTTTTAGTTAGCAGTTCAGGATTAGTAAAAAACACCATAATAAAAATAGAATTTCAGGTAACAGAAAATTTATTAAATACAATATCTAACTTTCTCAATGACAGTTTAAAAGATTTATCTATTGAAGAACTAGTACTATTTGTAAAAGGAGAAACCTTTGATGAATGGCAGGGATTCAAACACATTGTAAGTAAAGTAATACCTGTAATTAAAAACTTTATTGAAGAAGTAGAAACCATTACATTATATTCTGATGGAGTTACTAAAATATTAAACTTCCCGGAATATAAAGATGTGGAAAAAGCAAGAGAGTTTATTTCATTTATTGAGAACAAGGACTTAGTTGTAGATATACTTCTAAACGATATATTATCTCATGATGTAGATATAATAATAGGAAATGAAAACATATATGCTCCTATTAAAGATTGTAGTATAGTTACAGCAACCTACTCTTTTCAAGGAAAAATAATTGGAAAGATTGGTGTAATAGGTCCTACTAGAATGGAATATGGAAAAATGATAAATACAATAAAATTATTTTCAGAAAATATAACGGAAATAGTAGATGTATTAATCGGAGATTAGTATTCAATAATAGGATAAGAGGTGATGTAATGTCAAAGGATAAAAAAAAGGAAAATCTAGAAGAAGAAGCTGTAGAAGAAAAAACAGAAGACGAAAGCCAACAGGTAGATGATAGTGATATATCAAAAGAAGTAGATGAACTAACTGTAAAATTGGCTAGATTACAAGCAGACTTTATAAATTATAAAAAACGTAGTGAAGTTGAAAAGGCTAGGTCCATGGCCTATGGTATAGAGACCTTTGTATGTGAATTGTTACCAATATTGGATAACTTTCAAAGGGCTTTAGAAAGTGAAGTGGATAAGGAAACTTCATTTTATAAAGGGGTAGAAATGATATTAAATCAATTAACTACTCTACTAGAAAACAAGGGAATAGAAGAAATTCCAGATTTAGGAATGGATTTTGATCCAAATATTCATAATGCTATTTCTATGCAGGAATCAAATGAAATAGAAGCTGGAAAAGTGATATCTGTACTGGAAAAAGGGTATAAATTTAAAGATAAGGTTATAAGACCATCTATGGTTATAGTATCTAAATAATATTTTAGGAGGAATTAATATGTCAAAAATAATTGGAATTGATTTAGGAACAACAAACTCAGTTGTAGCAGTAATGGAAGGTGGAGAACCAATAATAATACCTAACCATGAAGGAAACAGAACCACACCATCTGTTGTAGCTTTTACAAAAGAAGGTGAAAGATTAGTAGGTGAAACTGCAAAGAGGCAAGCAATTACAAATACAGAGAGAACCATACAATCTATTAAAAGAGAAATGGGTAGTGATTACAAGATCGATATTGATGGGAAAAAATATACACCTCAAGATATCTCAGCTATGATAATAGGAAAGTTAAAAACGGACGCAGAAAGTTACTTAGGAGAAAAAGTAACAGATGCGGTTATAACTGTTCCAGCATACTTTACAGACGCTCAAAGACAAGCCACTAAAGATGCAGGACAAATAGCTGGACTTAATGTAAAAAGAATTATAAATGAACCAACAGCAGCAGCACTTGCTTATGGTATGGATAAAACAGAAGGACACCATAAAATAATGGTATTTGACTTGGGTGGAGGAACTTTTGACGTATCTATATTAGAATTAGGAGATGGAGTATTTGAAGTTCTATCTACTAGAGGTAATAACCGACTTGGTGGAGATGACTTCGATGATGCCTTAATCAAATATATTGCAGATCAATTTAAAAAAGAAAATGGCGTTGATTTAACAACAGATAAAATGAGTTTACAAAGGTTAAAAGAAGCAGCTGAAAAAGCTAAAAAAGAATTATCTTCAGTAATGTCAACAAATATTAACTTACCATTTATTACAGCAACTGCAGCTGGTCCACTACATTTAACTATGGACATTACCAGAGCAAAATTTGATGAATTAACTGCACCACTTGTAGAAAAATCAATAGAACCAGTTAGATTAGCTCTTAAAGACGCTGGATTACAAGCTTCAGATGTAGAAAAAGTAATATTAGTTGGAGGTTCAACGAGAATACCAGCTGTACAAAATGAAGTTAAGAAACTTACAGGTAAGGATCCACAAAAAGATATAAACCCAGATGAGGCAGTTGCAATTGGTGCTGCTCTACAAGGTGGGGTACTAAGTGGAGAAGTTAAAGATTTATTATTATTAGACGTTGCTCCACTTTCATTAGGAATAGAAACTCTTGGCGGAGTTACTACAAGATTAATTGAAAGAAATACAACTATCCCTACTAAAAAATCACAAACCTTTACAACAGCAGCTGACAATCAAACTTCTGTAGATGTTCACGTTTTACAAGGTGAAAGACAAATGG
>CAYZDC010000125.1:0-4923 GCA_964477045.1 uncultured Tissierellaceae bacterium
TAAAAGGACGAAAGGTTAACTTCCGCGGTACCACCCTAATTGCTAATAGCCACTTGTGTACTATAACGTAGTAATCGTCTAAGCCTACACCCTTAGGGTTCAGTTAGAAACTCTGGGTTGTTCTTCAGAATAAGCCTCCTGTTGGTGTCTCACTATTACCAACTCCCTTTAAGTACCTCTTAATCTTACTTTTCCCTTCACTGTTTGTGTTACTTTCCATTAATTATAGTTAGTTTATCCATTTTTGTCAAATAAATCTTTTAATCTCTTCTTTATTTCCTTTTCATAGCCATTTTCACTAGGATTATAGTAGGTTTTGCCCTGAAATTCTTCCGGTAAGTATTGCTGTGGAATATAACCATTATAGTCATGAGGGTTTTTATACTTTTGTCCCTGGTTTAGATTTTTTGCCCCTGGATAATGGCTATCTTTTAGGTGTATAGGCACATCTCCAATTGTTTTGTTCCTTATATCATCTAAGGCTTTGTCAATACCTGCATAGGCTGCATCTGATTTTGGTGCTGTGGCCATATATAAAGCAGCTTGAGATAAGACTATTCTACCTTCAGGCATTCCTATGGCATTTACTGCATTAAAAGCAGATATTGCAACTGTAATAGCATTTGGATCAGCATTGCCCACATCTTCTGAGGCTGAAATAATTATTCTCCTAGCTATAAATTTTGGGTCTTCTCCTGCATTTATCATTTTAGCTAACCAATACAGGGTAGCATCAGGGTCAGATCCTCTCATACTTTTAATAAAGGCTGATATAGTGTTGTAGTGTTCATCTCCGCCTTTATCGTATCTTGCTGTTTTTATTTGAATAGATTCTTTTATGGTTTCTAAATCTATATGAATTATCTCATCTTCATCTGGTGGAGTTGATAGTACTCCTATTTCCAAGCTATTTAACAGAACTCGCCCATCACCTTCTGCTACTGTTAAGAGATAGTCTATGGCTTCTTCATCTAGATTTACTTTATAGTTTCCCAAACCTTTTTCACTATTTTCCAGTGCATTATGGATTAATTGTTTTAAATCTTCTCTATTTAAAGATTCTAAAACTAGAACCATTGCTCTAGATAAGAGGGCTTTATTAACTTCAAAGTAAGGGTTTTCTGTGGTTGCCCCAATTAAGATAATTATACCTCTTTCTACAAAGGGTAAAAGTGCATCTTGTTGTGATTTATTAAATCTATGAATCTCATCTATAAAAAGAATGGTTCTCTTATTATACATTTTTAAGTTTTCTTCTGCTCTAGCAATTACTTCTCTTATATCTTTTACTCCTGAGGTTACAGCAGATAGTTTTTCAAATCTCATATTTGTAGTATTGGCAATTATCATAGCTAAGGTAGTTTTACCAGTTCCTGGTGGCCCATAAAGTATCATAGATGTGATTCTATCGGCCTTAATTGCTCTGTTTAAAAACTTGCCTTCACCTAGTAAATGCTTTTGACCTACAAATTCACTTATGGTCTCTGGCCTCATTCTATCAGCCAGAGGAGCATTTTTCTTTAGTTTTTCTTCCATTGATAGTGTAAATAAATCCATTGCATCACCTTTTGTCTTATTTTAACCTATTATATCATATTATGAATTCTTCACTACTTTTTCTATATATTCTGAGGTCATGGCTCTAAGCAAGCTAACGTAGTGAATATTAAATTCTAATATATCCCCAACCCCATATTCCCATTTAGAATTCTCAGCATCTAATATTAAGTGATCTGAACTTCCTCCTAAGATTATTAAATCCTGGTCAAAGGGATAAAGGGTAGCCAAATCTATATCTTGTTTCCCAATGGCAGCTAATATTCTCTTTCTAACTCCTCTATCTACAAAAGTAGGGATTTTACCAAAGGCATCTAAGCCAATTTCTCCTTTAGGTACTGATGGCTTGTCTTTGATTTCAATTATTTCAGCTTGAATTGTAAATGCATGAGGATTTGTTCCTTCTAATTGATGACCATAGCCAGATTCTGTACCAAAAATAAAGGATTCTCCAATTCTTAGATTGTTTATTCCTATTAGTCTATGGTCCTTTAGCAAATGAAGAGAAGATGAATTCCCACCGGATACAATATCCAAGCTTATATTATGAGCAGCTTCTATTTTCTCTTTAATCTGATTTAATCTAGCTAATGTATCATTATCTGGGATGACTCCTCCATAGCATGTTAAATTTGACCCTATTCCAAGTAATTTTACACCCTTAAGCTCCAATATAGGCTCTATATCAGCATATAATTCTTTTAAGTCAAAGTAGCCTTCTCTTAAATCTCCTAAATCCACCATAAGAATTATACCATGAATTTTACCCCTTTTTTGGGCTGCATGAGAGATTGCCTTTATAGTAGCTAATTCTGAATTTAAAGATATGGTTGCATATTGGACTAATTCATCTACTTCGGAAATCATTGGTAGCCTTAAGAGGATTTTCGGTAGTTTAAAATGGGCTAGTTTTTTTAGGTTTATGATTCTAGAATCTGCAAGATAAGCTACACCACCATTTACATAGGCTTGTACAATTTCAGGATATGCACAAAAGCCCTTTGTTACTCCAGCTAAATGAATCCCCTGCTCCTCTGCTATTTTGACTACTTGTCTTACATTATTTTCTATTATTGTAGTGTTGATTAAAATTCTAGGATAAGTCATTTTTCCACCTCGATTTTAAGCATATGATATATCTAAACTTTGTAATAACAGGTCTAAAGCTATATTAGGATATTTTTTACTCATAACTCCTAAGGATGCCATTATATAGTTTTTATCAACTAATACAAGAGCTTCATTTTTGGGAAGCAATAAATTTTTCTGCCTAATATCTTTGAGCCTATTTAATATATCTTCCTTATTTGGTAATCTAGTTAGGGCCCCTCCAGTACCTATTATGAACTTTACTCCTGATAAATCTTTTCCTTCTGCTATAGTTATTTTACCACTAGGTCCATAAAGTTCTTTGATCTTTCCTACATGTCTTTTAAGGGCAATTTCCCCTGCATGAAAAGTTAGCAAATGTATAAAATCAATTTCTAAATCTGTTTTTGGTATAGGGTCTTTATTATTTATTAAATTGAGGAATTCTTCTTCACTTATACTTAAGCTATTTTTTATTTTTTCTTCCCCTATTAATTGGATTAAATTTTTTATATTAATAAAAACACCTAAGTCTCCTTCTACTGTTCTTTTAGCCAAGGGTTCTGGGTTGGCTAATATTTTTCCAATATCTGGGCTTTCTTCACATACTGAATGAATATCTGTAGTAGCTCCACCTACATCAATAGTTATTAAATTACCTATGTGATTGTATAAGAGTTCCGTAGCTTTCATAACAGCACCTGGAGTTGGCATAATAGTTCCATTAATCATATTTCTAATGTTTTCCATACCAGGTGCATGTACTATATGGGCTTCAAATACATCTTGTATAATCTCTCTTGTAGGTTCAATATTTAACTCATCTATTTTAGGATATACATTTTCTGCAATATGGAGTTCACTATTTGAACTTTGAAATATTTCTTTTATTTCATCTATATTTTCAATATTACCAGCATAAATTACGGGTATGTTTAAATTAAGACTTTTGATTAAATGACTATTATAAATAGCTGTATCTCTTTCTCCATAGTCTACCCCACCAGCTATTATAATAATATTAGGATTTATCTCCTGAATCTTCTTTAAATCAGATTTTCTTAATTTGCCAGCTGTAACCATTTTTATATTAGCTCCTGCACCTAATGCAGCCTCTTTGGCAGCCTTTACAGTCATATCATAGACAAGTCCATGAACTGTTACCCTAAGGCCACCAGCAGCTGAGCTGGTGGCTAGTAATTCATTGTAAGTTATGGACTCTGCATTTAAATATTCCCCTAAGTTCTTAATAGCATTTTCTAAACCTATATTCACATCTCCATCTATTACTGTAGTATTGCTTTGACCTTGGCCAATAAATTCTGGATTGGTATTTATCATATTAAAGGCATTTACAACAGTGGTGGTGCTTCCAATTTCTGCTACTAAAAGATCAATCTTCATTTTGCATCTCTCTTCTCTTTAGGACTAAAAATGTGGCTACATGTTCCCCCTTGGTTCCTCTTCCAAATCCTTTATCCATTCCATTTTCTAGGGCAATTTCATTTGATACCTGGGTTCCACCTGCTATTAATATGATTTTATCTCTAATTCCTTTTTCTATGGCCAATTGGTGTAGTTTTTTCATACTTTTATAATGTATATCATCATGGGATATTATAGTTGAAGAAAGTATGGCATCAGCATTTAATTCTATGGCTGCATCAACTAGCTTCTCTAGGCTAACTGATGTACCTAAAATATGACATTCAATTCCATACATTTCAATACCACCGTGCTTGATATCTATTATTTCTCTTAGGCCAACAGAGTGTTCATCTTCTCCAACTGTGGCAGCCACAATTTTCATAGGGTTATTCTCTATATCCTTTCTAATTTCATCTTCTGATAGTATTTTTGGCTCTGGTGGAATTACTAAGCTATCTATATCTATGGTAAAATTCACCCTACCCTTTAATTCTATACGAGTTCCTTCTGCCTCTTGCATTATTTCCTTGTGAATTACTTCTACTTCTTCTAAACCCATTTTTTTGCCTATTTCTATAGCTGCATATTCTGCAACTCTAGATTCTGCAGGTAAAAACATGGTAATTAATACTGTGCCGTCTCCTAGCCATTCCATTTCTGGTTTTAACTTACTACTATTTCTAAGTTCTTCTACCTCTTCTAATCTTAAGTGCACATTGTCTTCCTGGTCTAATTCATCTATAAAAACTATCATATGACTATTTTCAAGGCTACATCCTCCAATTAACTGGGATGGATTATCTACTAAATTGGGATCATATTGGGCAATATTATTATAACCAAAGTGGG
>CAYZDC010000126.1:0-1443 GCA_964477045.1 uncultured Tissierellaceae bacterium
CTCTTGCCATCTTTGCTAAAGTTCCTTTTTCAATGACTTTTCCATCAATCATCTGACCAAATACGCAAGTTATTAATTTTATATTCCTGGTCAAATATCTAGAAATAGTCTTACTGTATTCTTTTGATGCTAGATTTATAATATATTCACTTTCAGAAAAGATGATTTTAGCAATTTTATCTGACCAAAATTCATATAGTGAATTATATTCCCACTCTAATAACTTTGACTGCATTTCTAGTCTATAGGGTACAATCCCATCAAAAGGTTTCAATATCCCATAAAATCCTGACAGAATTCGTAAATGCTTCTCCATATAATCTAGCTGTTTATATGTAAATATTCCTGGTGCCATATATCCATATTGTAAGCCTTGGAAAGATAATATTGCTGGGGTTAGATTACTCTTTAAATCCATTTCTTTAATTATATTATAATTTAGATTTGCTAGATTATCGCTACATTTCCAAATAGATTTCAATTCTTCATAACTAAGCCTTTGCAAGTAATCTAATAATCTTTCTGTTTGCTTCAGGAATGTTGGCATTTGTCTGTGTACCAAAGTATGGTTATCTACTATCATTTTTTTAGCAGGTGAAATAATTATTTTAATATTTATCACTCCATGTGTTTAATATTCTCTTATCAGGGGCCAACTAAACTAGCTCCTACTAAAAAATTAAATGTCTAGGGTCGATATTGTTCTTGTATTTTTGTTATAGTACCATCCTTTGTAAATATATGGAAAATTGGGTCATGATTTGCATCTTTTACATATTGGTAGAATTCCGATTTACTAACTACTTTTGAAGTTACAGTTTCTTGATTAATAAGATTATATTCTGTATCTTCTCCTAGGAATAAACCTTCAGGATAAGAAGTTGGATTATAGATATAATATCCATTGTTTAAAGTATCTGGATCAATTTCTAATTCTTTTAATCTTTCTACATCATCTAAATCATTTAACCATTCAATTCTGTCAATATGGATTATAGGATCATCTAATTCAAATTTTGTAATATAAGCAGTATAGTGACTTATTGGAGTTTCTAGGAAGTCTTCTAAAGTAGCTGGATTTTTCACTTCTAGTTCTCTAACTTTAACCCAAATCTGACCAAGCCCATTTCTTATAAAATCATATCCTACTTCAATAGGGTCACCTAAGGGTAAAAGTCCACTATCTAATTGATTCTGTAAATTCTCATAATAATCTCCTATCTTTAAATCAGTTTGTGGATATTCATGATAAATTGTTCCATTTCCATCCATCCATCTTTCTACAGCCCAAATACCTTTATTTCCCTGAACAACTGGCTGGGAAAGTAAAACCTGATTCGTATCCCCTGAAGATGATGGGAACTTTATAACCACGTGATTTCCCATGTAGGTTTCATTAGGTAATAAGTCCTTACTTTCCAACATGATACGTATGGCAGTCTC
>CAYZDC010000126.1:1453-4846 GCA_964477045.1 uncultured Tissierellaceae bacterium
GTTAAACTCTGCAGTATAAACTGGCCCTAAGTATTTAGTAATATCTCCTTCATAAGTATAGGCTAATAGAGGTTTTCCCATACTTCCATTTTCTGTAAGCCAACCATCTATTACTTCCATTCCACCTGCAATCATTACATTAACATCTTCCGGTTTTAACCTATATTGGATGCTCCAAAGTTCTACTGGAGTAGAAAGTATACCATCAAAACTAGCCACTCTTTCCAGGCTTATGATTTTGCTTTCTATAATTTTAAAACCTGCACCTTGCCCATCTATATTTTCATATCCTTCTATCACGTCTTTTACAAAACTTTCAGCATAGTCTTTTACTGTCATTGGTTCCAGTAGATTGTTATCCCCACTCTCTTTTGGATTACTTAATAAGCCTATACTAACAGCTACAATTACGATAATTGCTAGTATGCCCACCCAAAATTCTGGTTTCTTATAGTTTAATATATTTTTAATTCTGCTCTTTGTATTGTTTTCACCAAAAGCAAGAGGAGAACCTCCTATAATCCTTCTGCCACTAGAGAGGGATAAAAGAGAAGTAGAGTAATCTTTTTTAATGCTGCTACCTAATTCTTTTATTACCTTTTCATCGCAAGATAGTTCCATATCTTCTGTCATAAGAAAAAATGATAACCAAACCAGTGGGTTAAACCAATGTAAAGATACTACTAAAAAGCCTACAAACTTGATAATATGGTCATATCTTTCTATATGTGTTTGCTCATGTTTTATAATATAGCCTTTTTCAATTTCTGAAAGAGCTTTTGGTAAGTAGATCTTTGGTTTTATTAGTCCAAAAACAAAAGGGGTTTTAATAACATTGTTTTCATATATATTGTCAGATATGTGAATTGCTGATTTTAGTTTTTTAGATAATTTTATAGTTGTTACAATACTATAAATCGTCAAAGCTATTAATCCTAATATCCAAATAGTTCCACCTATGCTGATCCATATCTGCATAGGATTTACACTGGCACCTATAACAGGAGCTGGTAATGAATTATTTACTACACGGTCTATTGCTGTAATACCACTATTAATTTGTGGTAACCCTGTATATATAA
Organism: uncultured Tissierellaceae bacterium; assembly: GCA_964477045.1. Classification (GTDB taxonomy): domain Bacteria; phylum Bacillota; class Clostridia; order Tissierellales; family Tissierellaceae; genus CAYZDC01. Next base: position 2,536 of record CAYZDC010000126.1, read on the forward strand.
TATCTTCTGGAATTACTTTTGTATTTATCCTTATTAGGCTAAATATGCTTTCAAAGGAAAATGGTATAGTTAGTCTTAATAAAACTACTGACCATAGGCTATAGGAATAAATCTTTGGGGCTTTTTTAAAGAAGAAACGAATTAATATTATAAACAAAATCACATAAGTCGAAGTTATGCTCATATTAAGAATACCTAAAAATAATTTATCCATTACTCTTCCTCCCTATGGTCAAGGATTAGCTGTTCTAATTGCTGAACTTCTTCCTCACTTAATTCCCTTTTCCTTGTAAAGGCTGCCAAGAATCTAGGTAGTGAACCACCAAAGTTTTCTTCCACAAATATTTTGCTTTGTTCTCCATGAAAGTCATCCTTTTTAATTAAGGAAGTAACCATACTATTATTATTTTGAAATATCTTTTTAGATTCCAGACGCTTAAGCATTGTGTAGGTAGTAGATTTTTTCCATTGAAAATGTTCTTCACAGAGCTTAACTAAGTCTGGAGACTTAATAGGTTCATTAGCCCATATTATATTTGCAAAATTTTCTTCTGCTTCAGTTAATCTATAATCTCTCACTCATAACATCTCCTTTGATCAAAGGGGTCAGACCCCTTTGATCATATACTCTAGTCTACAATTCACAGACTATTATTAAGTTTAGTTTACACCCTGTAGACTGATATGTCAAGAGAAAATAAAAGATTATTTTTTTATCCCTATTACTGTAGTGTTAAAGAATAGATATCCCATAATATATCCACCTATTATATCTGTAGGCCAATGTACTCCTAGGTACATTCTACTAATTCCCATTAATATTATAAAAGTACTGGCGATTATATATATATTTCTTTTTTTCATCCTATCCTGAATATTTCTAGTTAATAAATAAGCTATAGCTAAATACATACTCATAGTAACCATAGAATGACCACTAGGATAGCTTAGGCCTCCTTGAGTAACTAAGGCATAATCAAAGGGCCTAGTTCTTCTAAATATCCATTTTAAGATATAATTCAACACCCAACTACCCAGTGAATTAGCTAATAACATTTTAGTTATATAATACCTTTTTTTAATAAAAGTATATATAATAACAATTCCCATTGCAGGAAAAAGAAAAGTTTCTGAGCCTATAAATGATATAAATCTCATAATGGCTAATAAAATTGGATTAGCACTATTATGGATAAAGTCTAATACTCTTACATCAAATAATATACCTTCCGAAGAATTTCTAACAAGAAAACCTAGGTATAGAAAAACTATTAATAATACCGTATTAAATAGGACCCATTTTTTATTTTTCATAATACACCTCTACAATTTATTTAAAAAAGAGGCAGATTCTCATCTGCCTCTTACATTTATCTTTTCTTTCTTTTTCTAGGTGGTGCTAAATGTATTGCTACATTATCTAGACCTAGGGTTGCTTCAAACATTGATTCTGAAAGTGTAGGGTGAGCATGTATTGTTCTGGTTATAGCTCCTATGTCTAAGTCATTACTCATAGCCAGTGCTCCTTCAGCGATTAAATCATTTGCGTGAGGTCCTAGAATATGAACTCCTAGAATTTTGTTGTCATCCCCTGCTAATATTTTTATTAATCCATCTGTTTCACCTAAGGCTTGGGCTTTACTATTTGCACCAAAAGCAAACTTGCTTGATCTGTAACTAATCCCTTGTTCTTTCAATTGTTCCTCTGTAGCACCTATTTGCGCTACTTCATTCATAGTAAATACACATGCTGGCCAGTGTTCTAGATTTATATCTGGAGTTATGCCCATAATGGTTTCTACTACATATATACCTTGACTAGATGCTACATGGGCTAATTGTATACCCTTACTGTTCACATCGCCTATGGCATATATATTGTCTATTGAAGTTTGAAAGTCATCATTAACTTTTATACCTTTTCTATCGTATTCTATACCTACATTGTCCAGATTTAATCCTTTTACTAAAGGACCTCTACCTGAAGCAATTAGCACATAGTCTCCAACAACTTCTATTTCTTCATCTTTTTCTTTGTATTTAGCTAATACTCTAAGTTTGTCTCCATCTTTGGTTATTTGACTTGCTCTAATGTCTACATAGGTTTCAATACCTTGTTTTCTCAGTAGTGGTGTTAGTCTTCTTGATATTTCTTTGTCTGCATCTTTAAGGATTCTAGATGCTAAAAGAATTACATGAGATCCTAATTCTTGATAAATACTGGCAAATTCCAGGCCAATTACTCCTCCACCTACAACTATTAAAGTTTCTGGTATTTCATCCATTTCTAATAAATCATCAGAAGTAATAA
>CAYZDC010000127.1:0-4823 GCA_964477045.1 uncultured Tissierellaceae bacterium
TACATCTGAAGCTGGATTGCTTCCTAGAACCCATGGTTCAGGACTATTTACTAGAGGTCAAACTCAAGTACTAACAGTTGCAACCTTAGGTGCTTCTGGCGATGCACAAACAATAGATGGTTTAAGTGAAGAAGAATCAAAACGTTATATGCATCAATACAATTTCCCACCATATTCTGTTGGAGATACAAGGCCAATGAGAGGACCAAGTAGAAGAGATATTGGTCATGGTTCACTAGCTGAAAAAGCATTATTACCAGTTATTCCTTCAGAAGAAGACTTCCCATATACTATTCGACTGGTATCAGAGGTACTTAGTTCTAATGGATCTTCATCACAAGCAAGTGTTTGTGGTAGTACCTTAGCCCTACTAGATGCAGGAGTACCTATTAAGGACTCTGTAGCTGGAATCGCAATGGGACTTATAAAGTTAGATGACAAGATAGCAGTTTTATCTGATATTCAAGGTATGGAAGATGCACTAGGAGATATGGACTTTAAAGCTGCAGGAACCAGAAAAGGTATTACAGCCATTCAAATGGATATAAAAATTTCTGGAATTGACAAAAATATTCTAGAAGAAGCTTTAGAAAGAGCAAGATTAGGTAGAATCTTTATTTTAGATAAAATGGCAGAAACAATAACTCAGCCTAATGAACTTTCACCTTATGCTCCAAGAATATTCACTATGCAAATAAATCCAGATAAAATAAGAGATGTTATTGGACCTGGTGGAAAAGTAATAAATAAAATAATAGATGAAACTGGTGTTAAAATAGATATAGATGATAAGGGTTTAATAGCTATTGCTGCTGTTGATGGTAAAGGCGGAGAAAAAGCAATGGAAATGATCTCTAATATTATTAAAGATATTGAGGTTGGAGAAATCTATTTAGGTAAAGTAACTAAGATTATGGCATTTGGTGCTTTTGTTGAAGTATTAAATGGCAAAGAAGGCTTAGTTCACATCTCCAATATAGCTAGAGAAAGAGTTAATAAAGTAGAAGATGTTTTAGCTGTTGGTGATGAAGTAATGGTTAAGGTAATGGAAATTGATAAGCAAGGTAGAATAAATCTTTCAAGAAAAGCTTTATTGCCAGTAGAACCTAAAACCGAATAAGTTTATATAATGCATGAGCCTAAAAGGTTCATGCTTTAATTTTAAAATGATTATATACTTATTCCAAAATCTCCATAAAATTGGTAGAATAAGTAGTAGAATCAAATAAACAAGTTATGGAGGAAATAATGTATATTATAGAAAAGTTAGACAATGGAATACAAGTTGTAATGGAAAAAATAGATTATGTAAATTCAGTTTCCATAGGATTAATCCTTAAAAATGGATCAATACATGAAGATCAAATAAACAACGGTATATCTCATTTTATTGAACATATGCTATTTAAAGGAACTAAAAATAGAAGTGCTAAGCAAATAGCAGAATCTATTGATAATATAGGCGGGCAGTTAAATGCTTTTACGGGTAAAGAACAAACTTGTTTTTATGCCAAGGTATTAGATCAACATTTACCAATTGCCATAGATGTTTTAGGTGACATGCTTTCCAATTCTTCTTTTGCAATAGAAGAAATTCAAAAAGAAAAGGGAGTCATTATTGAAGAAATAAATATGTATTTAGATGAACCAGAAGACTTAGTTTATGAGTTATTAAACAAAATGATGTTTAAGAATTCTAGCCTTGGATATCCAATTTTAGGTACTGAAACTTCAGTGAGTTCATTAAATAGAGATATTATAATAGATTACTTCCAAGAAAATTATTCTGCCGACAATATGGTAATATCATTAGCAGGTAAACTGAACCCTAAGGAAGCTATGAAAATGTTGAACCATCATTTTAGTAGTTTTATAAAAAGCAAAACAGCAGAAAAAGATAAGCCACAAAAGAAATATTTGTTTGAAAAAGATATTCAAGGAATAGATAAAAAGTTTGAACAATTAAACTTTTGTATAGGTTTAGAAGGAATAGATGCTCATAATGATGATATATATCCTACTATGGTAATGAATAATGTATTTGGTGGAAGTATGAGCTCTAGATTATTCCAAAGTATACGAGAGGACAAAGGACTGGCCTACTCAGTGTATTCTAATCTTTCTCCCTTTGAGCATACGGGCATATTTTCCATATATGCTGGTCTCAAATCCACTCAGTTAATACCTGTAGTTCAAATTATAGAAAATGAAATAAATAATTTAAAGCATAATTTAATTACCAATAATGAACTTCAGATGTCAAAAGAGCAATTAAAAGGAAATTATATTTTAGGTACAGAAGGAACCTTTAGTAGAATGTTTGAAAATGGAAAATCTCTTTCCGCATTGGGCAAGATTATATCCCCAACTGAAGTAATTCAAAAAATAGATATTGTAACTATGGAAGATATAGATAGAGTTGTAAAACATATTTTTAATAAAGAACACTTAAATATAGCTTATGTAGGTAATATAATGAATCCAATAGATGTGGAAAAACAATTATCAAAAATATTATTTAATTGAGGTGATTAAGTGAAAGTTAGTATTGTAAATAAGAGTAATAATCCTTTACCCTCATACAAGACCAGTGGGTCCTCAGGAATAGACTTACAAGCCTTTGTAGACTCACCAATGGTTTTAAAACCTTTAGACAGGGTATTGGTCCCAACCGGTTTATTTGTTAGTATACCAGAGGGATATGAGGGTCAAATAAGAGGTAGAAGTGGACTAGCTCTAAAAAATGGTATTACTTTAGCTAATGCAGTAGGAACTATTGATAGTGATTATAGAGGTGAGATAAAAATCATCTTAATAAATTTAGGTAGAGAAGACTTCATAATTAACAATGGGGATAGAATTGCACAAATGATTTTTACTCAATATAAAACCGTAGAATTGATCCAAGTTGAAGAGTTAGATAATACTACAAGAGGTCAAGGTGGATTCGGTCATACAGGAAAATAAATCCTATCATAACAGATGTTATCATAAATGATAAAGCATTTATTTTAAATTTATTTAAATTAATTTGAAATGTAATAGATAAAGCATAACTTTTGTTATGTTTTATTTACTTTAAGGGTCCAAATGTTTTATCCAAAATAAAAATTAGCAGGAAGAGCTAAATCTTAACTATAATAAAATAGAATTAGACCTTAAGATATGCTATAATAACAAGAGTAGAGGTTTGTACACACAATAATCTTAAGAGGTGGTTTGCTTGAGCAAAACTAAAAAGAAAACCAATAAAAAAAATAATTCAAATAAAAAGCTAAGCCAAAATCAAAAAGAGTTTAATCGAGATTTAATAGGAATGCTTTTTATAGCTATAGGTATTATTTCAATGATAAGTCTGTTTAGCTTTAAAATGGGTATAATAGGTTCTGCTATAAGAGGTGCCACATTTTCCCTTATGGGATTTGGAGGATACTTTTTACCAGTGGCTATTATTGCCATTGGGGTTGTTTACATAATAGACCAATATGATAATGAAGAGTTAAAAATATCCGCAACTATTTTTTTATTGCTAATAAGTTTCTTAATAATTTTAGACGGAACTAACAATATTAATGCTGGATTAATAGAAAGAGTACAAAACTCTATTTACCTTTCCCAATTAGCAAAAGGTGGAGGTATTATTGGAGGCTTTCTTGGCTTCTTTTTTTATAAATTATTTGGAACCATTGGAGTTTATGTAGTATCGTTTTTTGCAATTTTAATTAGTATTCTAATCTTAACAAATACAAAATTAGTAGATTTATATAAACAAATAATTAATTTTACTAAAAGATTTGCTAACAAAAAAGAACATAAAGTAAAAGAAGAGAAAAAAGAAGGAAAATCATCTTTTTCTCCAGAAAGCATGTTGGAAATATCTCCTGAAGATATAAAGATTGTAGACTATGCACAACCCCAAGCTAAAGATAGCTTAAAGGGTGTAAATTTAAAAAAAGAAATTCAAATAATAGATAGTGAGATAAAAGAAAAGTCTAGTAAAACTGGTTATTTACCTGATTATAAAATTCCATCATTAAGTATGTTGAATAGTCCTCAAAACAAGTTCAACGTCCACGATGAAAGAGAAATTAGAAACAATGGGAAAATAATCGAAGAGACTATGAAAAACTTTGGTATAGAAGCAACTATCACTCAAATTAATAAAGGACCAACTATTACATGCTATGAATTGTCACCAGCACCAGGAATAAAACTAAGCCGAATTGTATCACTATCTGATAATATTTCACTAAGCTTGGCATCATCAGATATTAGAATCGAAGCTCCTATACCTGGAAAGTCAGCTGTAGGCATTGAAGTACCAAATAAAAATAAAGATAGCGTTTTATTAAAAGAATTGCTACTATCTAAAGAGTATATAAATATGGATTCTAATATACCATTGGCCTTAGGTAAGGATGTATCAGGAAAAACCATAGTTTCATCCATAGACAAAATGCCACATTTACTTATAGCTGGAGCCACTGGCTCTGGTAAATCAGTTTGCATAAATACTATTATAATGAATATTTTATTTAGATCTTCACCAGATGATGTTAAATTACTCCTAATTGACCCTAAGGTAGTAGAATTAAATGTGTATAATGGGATACCTCATTTACTAATACCAGTGGTAACTGAAGCAAAAAGGGCAGCATTTGCTTTAAATTGGGCAGTAGAAGAAATGGAAAAAAGGTATAAAATATTTGCTAAAAATAGTGTTAGAGATATTACATCATATAATAATAAAATGGGTGAGAAGTTAGATGAAAAATTACCTATGATTGTAATAATTATAGATGAATTAGCAGATTTAATGATGG
>CAYZDC010000128.1:0-4819 GCA_964477045.1 uncultured Tissierellaceae bacterium
AGAAAGGCGGGCTGTTTTAAAGATATATGAGGGACGTTATGACCAAGAGTTTAAAGTTGAAGGATCTAGCTACGATTATAAGAGAAATGAATTTACTTTTATACTTTATCCAGAGGAGAATCCTTCTATGACATTCCGTAGCACTATAGATGAAACTAATAACTTGGATGCATATAGTGAAGCTAGAAGTACAACAGAAATTAAAAATATTATTCTGGAAGCACTGAGTTCTGATTTCGACTATCTGAATTATAAGTTGCACGTTTCTGAGGACTCTATTGAAGAAGGAGCTTTCGAAAAAGATTTAGAAAAAAGAATCAAAATGAACAACTATAGGATAAATTTTAGTTGGGATGTAGACAGGATTGATTCTGATGAAATAGATCTTATTTTTGAGGAAATTATTAATAAAATCAAAACTAATTTTGAACTTGAAGTTGGAGAGGTAAAATTATGGTTAGGAGCTTATGACGGCAAAGATTTTTACAAGAAAGATCAAATAATTAGAAGTAGATAACTAAGAAATAACACAAAAATGCCCTGATTCAATTAAATTTGAATCAGGGTATTTTTTATTAATCTATTCTGGTAATTCTGCAATAACTTAAGCTTCTACTCAACCTACAATTTCTTAAACTTTTCAAATTGGTCCATACTAATATTTCCACCAGAAAGTAAAAATACTACCTTATCCTCAGGGTGGAACTTTAATTTTCCTTGCATAGCTGCACCAATAACTTGGCCAGATGTAATTTCTGCTAAGATTTTACCACTATTAAGTAAAAGATTGGTACCCTTTAAGATATATTCCTCATCTACAGTAACAATTTCATCCACATTCTTTTTAACAATAGGGTAATTTTTCTCTCCAGGAGAAAGTGTTTGTGTGCCATCAGCTACAGAAGTATAATCTGATGGAAGCTTTATTCTTTCACCTGCTTCAAAGCTCTTTGTATACCTGCAAGTATTAGTAGGTTCAATCCCAATAACTAGAATCTTTGGGTTAGTCTCCTTAATACTAGTAGAAACTCCACCAATAAGTCCACCACCACCAATAGGTACTACAACAGCATGCACATCAGGTAATTGTTCCATGATTTCAAGGCCAATAGTTCCTTGACCTGCCATTATTTCATAATCATCAAAGGGAGATATTAATGTATATCCTTTTTCAACTTCAATACTTTCTGCCACTGCATAACGCTCAGCAGGTTGGGAATAAACTATTTCCGCACCATAGCCACTAATTCCATCAATTTTTATTTGAGGGATGGTATTTGGTACTACAACACAGGCTTTTACACCTAAGGTTTCAGCTGCATAAGCAATAGCCTTGCCATGATTTCCAGAAGAAGCAGTGACAACACCCTTATCTAGACTTTCTTGTGGTAGGGTTAACATTCTATTTACAGCACCACGCAGTTTAAAAGCATTGGTCTTTTGCATATTTTCACATTTTACATAGACTTTGCATCCTAATTGTTCATCTAAAACAGGAATACGTATTAAAGGTGTTCTATAAATATATGGTGCTATTCTTTCCTTAGCTTGATGGATCATATCAACAGTTAGCATATACAATTCCTCCTAGTAGCTTTAATAAATAAAGAATATCATAGTGCAGAATATATGTAAAAGGATTATTCTAGCAATATGATATTCTATTGATTTTCAACCTATTTCATCCATTTTAGCTTTCACTAAACTTTTCTTACGCCAAGCACCTTTTTTAAAGAAGAAGGTTGTTATAATAGCTCCTATTGTCCATGCTAATAGCAAAGATATAAAAATAGATTCTGGCCTTCCAATAGGAAACTCTGGACTTCTAGTAAAGTAAGCAATTCCATAAGCCATTGGAACCCTGACTACAACAGTTATTATAAGTGATATCCACATAGGTGTTAGAGTATCACCAGCACCCCTCATTACTCCAGTAAGACTTTGTGTTACTGCCATAGCAATATATCCTAGAGCAAGTATTCTAAGCATACGCATACTTAAGTCAATTAGTGCTTCAGTTTCTGTAAATACTCCCATTAGATGCTTACCAAATAAAAGGAGCAAAATAGTTATAGTGGTAGAGACAGCTACAGAAATGGTAGTACCCTGTTTAATACCTTCATCCACTCTATGCATTTTATTAGCACCAATATTTTGTCCTGTATATGTGGTCATAGCACTACCAAATGAAAAGTTTGGCATCATAGCAAATCCATCTACACGCATAATAATTACATTGGCAGCAATGACCATTTCACCAAAACTATTAGTAAGGGATTGTACCAGGATCATTGCAAGAGAAAATATAGCCTGTGTAAGTCCTGATGGTATACCTAATTTAATTATTTGATAAGCATACTCTTTAGTAGGCTTTAATACTTTTAGGTTTAAATCAAAACTATCTTTGCTTCTTAATAACTTTAAAAGAGTCAATATAGCTGAGAATCCTTGTGAAAGAACTGTAGCAAAGGCTACTCCAGGAACACCCATATTAAACTTTGCAACAAATAGAATATCAAGTCCTACATTTAAAACAGTAGAAATCAATAAAAACCCAAGAGCTGAAACAGAATCTCCAAGACCCCTTAAAACTCCTGACAATATATTAAAATAAGCAAATCCAGCAATACCAATAAAATAAATATTTAAATAACCAGTAGACCAATCGATAATAGATGCAGGTGTATTTAAAAGTGTAAGTAAAGGCCGTGTAACAAGTGGGCCAAGGATCATAATTATTAAAGATGCAATAGCCGTTAAAGTAATACAAATCCCAATACTATAAGATAGCTTTTCACGATCCTTAGCTCCAAAATATTGAGAAACCATTATACTAGCACCTACAGAAATACCAACAAAGAGAACTAGCAATAAATTCAATATAGGTCCTGCACTACCTACAGCAGCCAGTGCATTATCTCCAATATATTTTCCTACAATAATTGAGTCAGCAGTATTATAAAATTGTTGGGCAATATTTCCTATTAACATAGGAGTAGCGAATCCTACAATCCGCTTCCAAGGTGTACCTTCAGTAAGGTCCTTGGGGGTAAAAAGTGACTTTATCTTTTCCATATTCTTCCTCCAATAACACATATATGTAAATTTTAAATAATCTTTTAAATTAGTCGATAGAATCTAGTCTATATCAAGGAGAAGAGCTTGTCAATATTGTGAAAAATATTAGATAAAAATAAAATAAATTTTAGTAAATCTATTTAAAACTATAAAAAAGGTAAATATATATTAGAAAATCATCTCAAAAATTCAGTACTTATTGCAAATGCAATGTGCACTTGCTTGTATAAATTATAGAGGGGATTGCAGTAGAGATGATTAAAATGAAAGAAAAAATTCAAAGCAATAATGTTCTTAAATTTTTTATAATAATTGCTAGTCTTGGTTTACCTTTAATTTTTATATTGACTCAGCTAGATATCTTAGATAGTGAATATGTGTTTTTCTTTGATTATCTATGGATAGGATTTTATAGCACTTTATTTTCAATCTTATTTCTTAAAAAGAATATGGTGATTAAAATATTAATGCTACTAAACATATTAATTATCGCCTACGGTTTAATATCTTCCTTGTTAATGGGTATACCTGGGCTAATCTATATGACAGTAAAGATGATATTACCTTTTGTACCAGAAGGATGGATAGAACTTAACCCTTAGTAAGATTAAATATAGGAAAAAGAAAACCTTTTAATTGCTAGAAATAGCTTTTAAAAGGTTTTAAATTTAATATGGCTTTAAATTAGCTCCATTGATAGATTTATAGAACTAATATATAATCAAACTATATATCCACTGGAAGTAGATGGGATAATTACAGAAAGGATTTGATGGTTTGAATAAAATTGGAGATATTATACAAGAGATGATTCAGTATGAAACAGGTGTACCTCATAGAATCAACCATTTTTTAAAAGTATATGGACTTGCTAAAGCTATTGCAGAACAAGAACAGTTAGACTATCAGACTCAGCAAATACTAGAAGTGGCTTCACTAATGCATGATATAGGAATTAAAATCAGTTTAGAAAAATACAATTCATCATCAGGATATTATCAAGAAATTGAAGGACCTCCTATAGCTAGAGCAATTTTAGAAAGATATAATTATGATAGTAAATTTATAGATAGAGTTTGCTTTCTAATAGGCCACCATCATTCATATGATAATATCCAGGGAATAGATTATCAAATCCTTGTTGAAGCTGATTTCTTGGTAAATATATATGAAAATGAAATGGAGATAGACAAAATAAAATCTATAAAAGATAATATATTCAAAACTAAAACAGGACATGATTATTTGGATATGATGTTTTTACAGTAAGTATCATGGTTCATTGCTAAAGATAATGAATATAACATAAGCCATAGAATAGTAGATATTCTATGGCTTATGTCATCTCTAAATTTATGTAATTCTAGAGCAAAATAAAATTTTATTGATTAATTTAATTTCTTCCTCATTACTTCATTTTTCGCAGGCTCTTCTGTAGCATCTTCTATAATGTTTGTTATACTTTTTATAACACCGGATATAATTTCGTTTTGTTCATCTACCACTTCTTGCATCTTAATTATCTTTTCATTTTGTAACTTGATTTTATCTTTATTGATAGAATCAGATTCCTTAAGAGATTCTATTTCTTTTTCTGCATCTAACAATTCCTTTTTCTCATCTTCACAGTCATTAATGGACATCATCTCACTCCTCTAATATCACAATTTTTGAATACAATTATGCTGTTGATATAACTATATCATAAATATTTATTTTTAGTAAGTAGGTATTATATATC
>CAYZDC010000129.1:0-4693 GCA_964477045.1 uncultured Tissierellaceae bacterium
ATGTAATGCTAGAAAAAATAATGAATAGCCTAGATAGATTAAAACAATTTCCGTTATCCGGTAAAAAGCTGATTCACAATTCTTTAAATTACTACAACTTTAGAATAATTATAGTAAATCCATATGTAATTTTTTATAGATTTATGGATGATACGATATACATTTACAGAGTTTTACATGGAGCCAGTGATTATATGAAGATACTAGAAGAGGAAATATAATTTAATGAGAAAATACAAACCTATAAAAATTAAGAAGTAGAAAAATATAATTATATTTTTCTACTTCTTAATTTTTACTTCTTCAAAAGCCATCTTAGTTTGATTGCATGTTGGGCATCGCCAATCATCTGGTAAATCTTCAAATGCTGTATTAGGATCTATATCTCGTATCTTATCCCCTCTTGCAGGTCTGTAAGTGTAGCTGCAGACTGTGCATTTATAATCATTCATCACTTCACCTCTCCTTAATAATTTATTATATACAATTATACCGCAAAAGAAGGCGTAAAACACTATAAAGTATTTTACGCCTTCTTTAAATATTTATTTAATCTTCATCTCTTTCAAATTCTAAGACTGCCCCTGTAATTGCATGGATTTCTATTTCATATTCATACTTATCATCATACATTTCTATTTCATACTTTGGTGGGTTGTCATCTTGTTCAAATTCAATTTCATCTAATACTGCCTTTGATCCTATTCTAGCAAGTGCTATTTCTATTGCTTTTTCCTTTGTTATATATCTTACATTCATAACTGGATTATTTGTTTTGTAGTCGTCATCATCATCTTTGTAATCATCATGGTCATCGTGGCTATCTTTTTCATAATCAATAATATCCCCTGTAATTGCATGAATTTCTATTTCATATTCATACTTATCATCATACATCTCTATTTCATACTTTGGTGGGTTGTCATCTTTTTCAAATTCAATTTCATCTAAAGTTGCTTTTGATCCTATTCTGGCAAGTGCTATTTCTATTGCTTTTTCCTTAGTTATATACTTTGTATCTACAACTGGCTTATTAGTTACTTCCTTATCTCTTAGAACTTTTTCATCGTCATCTTTGTCGTCTTTGTCATCATCATAGTCTCTGTAGTCATCATGACTGTCTTTCTCATAATCAATTATTTCTCCAGTTATAGCATTTATTTCTATTTCATATTCAAATGCCTCTGTATCAATTTCAAATTTGTATTTCGGGTTATTTACTGTTAGTTCTACTTCGAACTCCACTATTTTTGCACTTTTATCATTTACCTTATTTAGTGCAATTCTTTCAGCTTGTTCCAGTGTAATATGCTTTTCCTCTACTAGCTTAGTATTAGGATTCCTACTTGCTTCTGAAAAGTATCCAGAAGGTAATATTGATATTACTAATGCAATAACTAATGCACCAGCTAACATTGGTAACACTTTTTTAATTGTATTCTTTTTCATTAAAATCATCTCCCTTTCTTTATTGTTTTTCTTAATTTCATCTTATGGCTTTTTATCCTTAGTCACAAGTTCGAAAATCATCAAAGGAGATGTTTTATGGATATCCAACATGTTATTTATCTTGTGTTTGTTTTCTATATATTGAGCATTTTACAGTCTTCTAGCCCTTAATCATCAATTTCATCTTTTTCAAAATCTATAATTGAACCTGTTATTGCATGGATTTCTAATTCATATTCATAATTGCCTAATTGAATTTCCAATTCATATTTCGGTGGATTATCATCTAAGTCTGATTCTATCTCAATTAATTTTGATCCAGCACCTACTTTATTAATCCCAATTTGGATGGCCTGATCTTTTGTAATATATTTTGGTTTAACTATTACTTTATCTGGTTCTTGAATAACTGGTGGTTCTTCAACTTTTGGTGGGTCCGTAGGTTCTTCTGGTTCTACAACTATAGGAGGCTCCTCAGGTTCTAATGGCTTCACAATTATAGGTTCATTAACTGTAGGCTCTTCCACCACAGGGGTATCTATATTATCTATCTTTCTCTCTAGGGAGAATAATTTCAATGCTGTAGCAGTAAGACCTATGGATAGTATTATTATTATAACTACTAATAGGGTAACTTTATTATTGGTTTTCATCTGCTGCTACCTCCTTTTGAGATTTTCTATATTCTTCAGTTGTCATACCGACCTTTTTCTTGAATATTGTGTAGAAATATCTGTTATCATAATATCCTACAGCCTCTGATATATCCTTTGCTGTATCTTCTGTAGCTAATAGCAACTGCTTTGCTTTATCTATTCGGGTATTTATAATAAAATCATTTAATGTAATGTCTTTTTCACTTCTAAATATTTGTCTTATATATCCCAGTGATAAATCCAGTTCCTCTGCTATCTCATCAACTGAAAAATCTTGCCTTGAATAGTTTGCCATTACATAGTCTACCATGTTGTCTGCTATGGTATCTTTGTTTACACTGGCTGCTACTTTGCTATTTTCTATTTCATTATAGAAAATCACCTGACTTTCCCCAATGGACTGTGCATATTGAACAGCTATAGTGGCATAACGATGACTATATCTAATACTATCTATGCTATTTACAACCGTGCCTACACCAATGGAAATAGCAATATCTAATTCATGCAATACAATTTCCTGTATATTCACCAATTGCTCCATTATACTATCCATTTCACCATCATCTAAGTCATCTTGGTTAATAATACAGCCCATGCTTTCACTGGAGACTATGGCCCCTAGCCATTGAGTATTAACCTCAACTATTCGGATTAGTTCTTGAAGTACTCTTGGTATTTTTAAAGATGTATCATCTGGCATTACAGCAAAACTTAGAAATTTATCCTTAGTAAAGCCTAAGACTTCTACACTATTATCACTATGGTGCCCATTAAATATTCTTGCTATATGTGATTGTTTGTTTTTCAGTACCAAATCATCATAGGCTTCTTCTAAAAATGCATATTCATTCATTCCATTAGTCTTTTCAATTGAAGGATTATCTTTCATATCTTTTATCAAGTTATTTAATGGACTATATATCTTTTTAATAGAAAAAACATTAACTAAGAGGCTTATTAATAGAGAAATTACAAAAAACAAAGCAATAACTCGATTTACTTTAGCTACTTCTTCGCTTATATATGAATATGGAGTAATACTAATAAAAATAAATCCTATGTTACTAGCCTTTTTAAATGTTATAAAGGACTTTTCACCTAAGTAATTTCCAACAAAACTATCTTCATCTTCCACATTATTAGCAATATTATTATAGATTTCACCCTGGGGTAATGGCTTACCAAAACCAGTTCCTTTAGAATCAGATATAATCTTCCCAGAGCTGTTTATAACAATCATGGTAGAGTTTACATTAGCATCACTTACAAGGGAAGAAAGCTTGTCTTGATCAATATTTACAATAATACCTGATGTTAATTTGTTTTCTTTATTCTTTGATGCATATACAATTGAAATATAATTTTTCTTATTATCTACATTATTTATATTATAGGTGGCTGTTCTAGGAAAGAATACTATGTCCTTATAGGTTTCATAATATTTCTCAAAATCCGTAAAAAGATCTACTCCACTTTGGTCATAAAATGCACTTAAGCTAGAAGCCTCTCTGTTATTGGATATGACTAAATCTGCTTCCTTATTGATTATATAAACAGAGTCTATGAAATCATCCCTAAAAGTAGCATTATCTAAAGAATTAGATATGACTTGTAAGTCTAAAGAACTAAACTCAGTTTGTTCTAGAGCTTTTTTCATTTGAATATCCTTAGACCACAATTGATAATAATCTCCATATATATCTGTCAGGGCATAATAATAAGTATTATAAGATTGCCTCATAATATTCTGTGCTGTTTCTGTGGTCTTTAATTCTGTTCTAGTAGATATAAAACTAGACAGAGCACCCATTAAAACCCCTGTTAGTAAAATAGATGTTATTAAATATGAAGCGATTAACCTTACTAACAATTTATTATTTGTAAGTATTTTTTTGAGATTCATATTATCATTCCTAAAACTTTATTCTAGTTAATATAGTCTACTCCTTCACCAAAGGCGAAGGGACAAAGAACCTGTCCCTTTGTCCCTAGTTTAAAACTTCTACTACATTTTTAAGCATTTTCATTATTGGTAAATCATATGGGCATTTGGTTTCACAAATTCCACATTCTATACAATCACTGGCTTTTGGTGACATGGCCTCATATCTGCCTTTTGCCCAGTCTTGAAGGTTGTATCTAGTATAATAACCTTCCATTAAGAAATTAGTAGGAATATCAATTCCCTCTGGACATGGCAAGCAATACCCACATCTTCTGCAAAATTCATCTCTAAGGGTACTGGCTTCTTTGTCTAATATTTCTTTTTCTTCATCTGTCATATCTCTTCTATCTATTCCTGCTCTTGCATTTTGTACCACTTGAGCTGTACTATCCATTCCTGGTATTACCACTGAAATATTAGGATTATCTAGTACGTATCTAATAGCTAGTTCACCTTTTGAAATGGCACCTCCAGCTAGTGGTTTCATTACTATTACACCAATATTATTGGCTTTAGCTTTTTTGAATAACTCTTCACCTTGAATTTCTACTGCATTATAAGGATATTGAATGGTATTGAAGAGTCCTGTATCAATTGCCATATCCAAGACATCTTTGCTATGGCTAGTTATTCCAATTTC
>CAYZDC010000130.1:0-4166 GCA_964477045.1 uncultured Tissierellaceae bacterium
CTCCAGGTGGTGGAGGCAAGATTCCAGTAATGCCACAATACCTAATCTCCTCATCCCCAACTAAAGTTGTATTAAGAAACTACGAAGGTATAATAACAACCTACGTAGAACCGCAAATCATAGATGAACCATGTGCATGTGACTACTGTACAGGCAAAAAAGACCCTCTAATTTCAGGTGTAGCAGAATTACTAAGAGGCCCAGAAGTTAAAAACCTAGAACCAAATCACCTGGAAAGAAGAGAAAGAAGCGAAAAGTATAGAAGATAGTTAACAGTGAACAACGAACAGTGAACAACAAAAATATCATAGGAGTGTATTATGTGGAAGATAGCATTTTAATAATAAAAGCAAGGAATTTACTATTAGGATTCAAACTATATTACTGATAAAGAAGCCGATAGCTTGAAAAGTGATTGTATGGATCTACTAAGAATACTCCAAGCATCTAATATTACTGCTAAATCGAATAAAGAAAAATCTAAAGTTTAAATGTTTTCTGTTGTTCACTGTTCACTGTTAGTTGTTCACTTTATTTAGAAAGGAGTTTTTTAATGAGCCTACTTAAATTAATCAAAGAAGAATACAAAATAATCTCAATAATTGGTATGGCAAAAAACTCTGGTAAAACTGTGACCTTAAATCACTTGTTGTTAGAAGCTATGGAAGAAGTAATACAGGTTGGAATAACTTCCTTAGGTCGTGATGGAGAATCTTTGGATTTGGTTACTGAGACAGAAAAGCCTAGAATATTTGCTACAGAAGGAACCATAATAGCCACTGCTACATCCTTATTATCCTTAGGTGATGCTAATGTTGAAATAATTAAGGTAACAGATTATAGAACACCCTTAGGAAATGTGGTTTTAGGTAGAGTAAGGTCGTCTGGTTATATTCAATTAGCTGGACCCCAAAGCTTAAGTGAAGTAAAGCAGGTTGCAGAGGAAATGTTAAATCTTGGAGCTAAATTTGTAATAATAGATGGAGCATTAGATAGGAGAAGTTCAGCTGCCCCTACAATTGCAGATGCCACAATATTGGCAACTGGAGCTGTATTATCTAGAGATATAAATCGAGCTATAGAAGAAACCCTTCATATTGTAAATACTTTTAATCTGCCACAAGTAGAAGATAAACAAGCTAGGCATTTAATGGAAGAATTAATGATAAGAGATGAAATAGGAATTATAGATCGAGACCTAAAGGTAAATATAATCCCCATTAAAACAGCCCTTGGTGGGGGCCAAATAATTGGAGAATCCATAAAAGAAGCATCAGAATATTTATTTATACCTGGCTCATTGGTTAATAGCACTTTGGAAGAGCTAATAAACTCTACTAGAAAATACAAAAACATAAAAATAGTAATCCCAGATGGAACTAAAATATTTATAAGACCTAAAGAATGGTTAAAATTCATGCGATTTGGTATAAAAGTTATGGTTTTAAATGAGATAAACTTAATAGCAATAACTTTAAACCCATATGCAACAGCAGGCTATTATTATGAACCATTAAATTACTTAGAAACTATGCAATCCTATATAAATACTATTCCAGTAATGGACTTAATGTTAGGTGGTGAATAAATGGTATTTATGGATAAAAACACTATGGAAGCCTTAGATTTTCAATATGTATTAGATAGAATAGAAACTCTAACACCCTATGGGAAAATGCAAAAAAGTAGAATGAAACCCTATTCTATGGGAGTAGAAGAAAAATTAAAAGAAAGCTTAGGTATATTGGAAGCCTATATTCCATATGTTAGAGATTTGAATATAAGACGAGAATTTAATAACATCTTAGGGCATATAAAAGACCTTAGGAACTCTATGAAAAGAGCAATGGAAGGTTTTATCCTAACAGAAGTAGAATTATTTGAGATAAAAGGCCTTCTATTTTTAATTAGAGATATAGATAATTTATTCAACAAGCATAATATAATAAGATTTGGGGATACTGACATAAGACCAGTAAAATCTTTAGAAGAATTGTTAGATCCTGAAGGTACAGGTATTGGTAGCTTTTATATTTATGATGAATATTCCGAGAAATTAAAAGACGTAAGAGAAAAAAAGAGGCAAACAGATAAGTCGATTAAATCTTCTTATAAAGAAATTAAAGAAAAGATAAAAGAAGAACTACAACTTAATCTTAGACCTGATAATACTGTGGTTATTTCAAAGGATAATGTGGACTTAATAAAGAAACTCCAATCAATAAATCTTTTAACCTATGTATCGGAAACCTACTTAAATATTAAATTTGGAATAAAACCAACTGAAAGAATAACTCATTTAGAAAGACAACTTCTATTATTAAAAGACCAAGAAGAAAGAGAAGAAGTCCTTTTAAGAGAAATGTTATCCAAAGAAATAGGAAAGAGAAGACGAGAAATATTTATTAATATGGTAAATATAGGCAAACTAGATTTAATATTAGCCAAGGCAAAATATGCAATTGATATAAACGGAGTAAAGCCTAAAATATGGGACAAACATGAGATCATTATAGAAGATGGAATTCATCCAAAGGTAAGTGACTTTTTAAAAAGCAGAAACTTACAATTTACCCCTATATCTGTAAGTTTAACAGAAGGTGTATCATGTATTACAGGTGCTAATATGGGTGGTAAAACAATTAGCTTGAAATTAATAGGCCTATTATCAGCCATGGCTCAATATGGATTGTTTGTACCTGCCAAAAGCATGGCCTTAGGACTGAATAGCTACATAAAGTCATCAATAGGAGATATGCAGTCAACAGATAGTGGCTTATCAACCTTTGGTGGAGAAATTAAAGTTGTGGAAGAAGCAATAAAAAGAGCAGATGAAAAAGGACTGATCTTAATAGATGAATTAGCTAGAGGAACAAACCCAGAAGAAGGCTACGCCATTTCAAAAGCCATAGTAATGTACTTAATGGACAAAAAATCCATAACCTTATTAACTACACATTATGATAATGTAGCTGACATGGAAAACATTCAACATTTACAAGTAGTAGGCCTATCTGAAATTGATTTTAATACATTAAAACAAAACATAAACCCAGAGGAAGGTATGGATATAATCAATAAATACATGGACTATAGATTAAGGCCAGTAGACAAAACAAAAACCATCCCAAAAGATGCTATTAATATAGCAAAACTAATGGGACTGAATGAGGAGATATTAAGAATAGCAGAAGAGATTATGGCAATTGACAATTGAGAATTGACAATGGACAATTGAAAAGCAAATATAAAGATTATAATAATAGGTGAAATATGATGAGTGATAATCTTGTTGTTAATAAGTCATTTAGTTTCGCACTAAATACAATAAAAATATACAAATACTTAACAAATAAAAATGAATATGTATTATCTAAACAACTATTAAGATCTGGCACAAGTGTGGGTGCTAATATAAGGGAAGCAATTGATGGACAAAGCAAAAGAGATTTTTTATCTAAAATGAATATCTCTTTAAAAGAAGCGAAAGAAACCGAATATTGGATTGAGTTATTAATAGAGTCTGATTATCTATGCAAAGTAGAACACCAGTATTATTTAAATGACTGTAAAGAACTATGTAGAATACTAAACTCAATAGTAAAATCAACAAAAGCATCGTTATCAATAGAATAATATTGTTTTATTTGTTTTTATTAATCATTTAATTGTCAATTGTCAATCGTCAATTGTCAATTTATATTTTAAGAAAGGATGTGAAATAATGTCAAAACTAAATTTAAATCAAAAATTAATAAATGAATCACGAACCGCAGCAAGGAACATTACCAATGATGTACAAAAGTTTATTGATGACCATACTACAGTTTCTACAGAGCGTACAGTAGTAAGATTACTGGGTATTGATGGAATAGATGAAATTGAAAGACCATTGCCAAATGTAGTAGTTGAGAATATTAAGGAAGGTGGAGGACTGGAACGGGGAGCAGCTTATTGGATTGGTAATGCTATGTTAAATACAGGACTTAGTCCACAAGAAATAGCTGATAAAATAGCAGCTGGGGATTTGGATATTACTAGATTACCAGCAGCTGATGATGAGAAAATCCAAGAAACCATATATAATATTGCAAAGCAAACTGTAGATAAAATTCAAAAAGTTAGAGAAAAAAGAGATTATCTCATCCACACATTATCAGAAGGTG
>CAYZDC010000130.1:4176-4506 GCA_964477045.1 uncultured Tissierellaceae bacterium
ATACCTTTATGTAATAGTAGCTACAGGAAATATTTATGAAGATATAGTCCAAGCTCAAGCAGCAGCTAGGCAAGGGGCAGATATAATAGCAGTAATAAGAACTACTGGACAGTCATTACTTGACTATGTTCCTTATGGGCCTACTAAAGAAGGCTTTGGTGGTACTTATGCTACCCAAGAAAACTTTAGACTAATGAGAGAAGCCCTAGATGAAGTAGGAGAAGATATTGGAAGATATATCCGACTTACAAATTATTGCTCTGGTCTTTGTATGCCAGAAATTGCTGCTATGGGTGCAAGCTATGGCTTCGACATTACGAAGCCTGCCCA
>CAYZDC010000131.1:0-4474 GCA_964477045.1 uncultured Tissierellaceae bacterium
CCAACTAAGGGGTAGAGTAGGAAGGTCTAATAGATTGGCCTATGGCTACTTTACTTATGAAAAAGATAAAGTCTTAACAGAAGTGGCAGAAAAAAGGTTAAGAGCAATAAAAGAATTTACTGAATTTGGTTCTGGCTTTAAAATTGCCATGAGAGACCTGGAGATAAGAGGAGCAGGAAACTTATTAGGGCTTCAGCAACATGGACATATTGAAGCTGTAGGCTATGATTTATATGTAAAATTTTTAAATGAAAGTATAAGAAGATTAAAAGGTGAAATCATAGAGGAGAAGATAGAGACCTCTATAGACATAAAAGTGGATGGCTATATACCTGCAACTTATATTGAAGATGAAGAACAAAAGATAGAAGTCTATAAAAAAGTGGCAGCTATAGAAGATATGAATGACTATAGTGAACTTATTGATGAATTAATAGACCGTTATGGAGATATTCCAAAGCAAGTGGCAAATATAATGGAAGTTTCTTATATAAAAAGCTTGGCAAGTAAAAATAAAATAAAAAATATTTTACAGGGAGATAGATATATTAAGTTGGAATTTGCATCAGTTGACAATTTAAGCTTAGAACTTATACATTATTTATCAACAGAATACAAAAATAGTATATTTTTCAATTTATCTTCAGAGCCATACTTTAATTTCAAAGCAGAGGGAGACCACTTAGTTAGCTTAAAAGATTTAATTCAAAAAATAAATAGTTTCCATAATCATGGAAGTAATATATAATAGAAATGATTTTAAATAGAAAGGATGTTTTAATATATGAAATTTAATATAAAGAATTTGCTGTTTATAAGTTCTATACTTATATTTGCCATAGTACTAGGTGGCTGTGTTAACAAAAATGTGGATGGGCTAGTAGCAGAGGTTAATGGGGAAGAAATTACTGAAGAAGAGTTCCAAATTGAATATGAGATTTATAAAAATCAATTTGAAGCTCAATTAGGAGAAGGTGCATTAGGGCAAACAGGTCCAGATGGTCTGACTTATGGTGAAGTTTTAAGAGTAAATATACTAGAAAAATTAATAATGGAAAAAATTGTAGCTAAAGAAACTAGCAATTTAAATATTTCAGTAAGTGATGAAGAAGTAAAAGAAAAGATGAATGAATACTTGAATGAAATGAACGGGCAAGAACAATTTGACCAGTTTTTAACTAGTATTGGATTAACTCAAGAATATTTTGAAGCAAATTTAAAAAAAGAATTGTTATTTGACAAGCATAGAGCAGAAATTTTAAAAGATGTATCCATAGATGAAGAGGGTATCAAAGCTTATTTTGAAGATAACAAGGATGAATTAGTAGTAGTTAGAGCCAGTCACATTTTAGTAGATAGTGAAGACAAGGCAAAAGCAGCCCTAGATAGGATAAATAGCGGAGAAGCTTTTGAAACAGTAGCTATGGATGTTTCTATGGATGGATCATCAGCTCCATTAGGTGGTGACCTAGGTTATTTCCCTAGGGGAGAGTACAGCGCTATAAAAGAATTCGAGGATGCAGCATTTTTATTAAAAGAAGGAGAAACCAGTAGATTAATAAAAACTGAAGTTGGATACCATATTATTCACTTAGTAGATAGAAAAGATAGTTATGATGATCTTAAAGATGATATATTATTGGTTTTAAAAGAAGATAAATATAAAAATAAAATGCAGGAAATAAGAGATAAGGCAAAAGTGGAAAAATACTTGGACGCCAAGGAAGTAAAGTAAATAAAATCCCAAAATAGCATATGCTACTTTGGGATTTTATAGCATAGCAGGGATTTATTTGTGTTATAATATGTAAGATTAATATTTTGGAGGGATTATATGTCCAAGGACAATAGTTTTTTAAAAGGCGCAGCTATTCTAGGAATGGCTGGTATAGTTGTAAAAATTCTTGGAGCTATTTATAGAATTCCACTTAGTAATATAATAACAGATGAAGGACTGGGCTATTTTCAAACAGCACATCCATTATATGTATTATTACTTACCATATCTACGGCAGGTTTCCCTGTGGCCATAGCTAAATTAGTTTCAGAGAAAAGAGCTATAGGTGATTATAGATCTGCTCATAAAGTTTTTAAGGTAGCATTAATAGGGTTAATAATTTTAGGAGCATTGACTTCATTATTTGTTTTAATAGCAGCAAAATCTATTGTGGAATCTATTGGAAATCCTAATGCTTATTATTCATTTATAGCACTGGTTCCTGCCCTGTTTTTCGTGCCTATAATGTCTGCTTTTAGAGGTTTGTTTCAAGGTAGGCAGACAATGGCTCCTACTGCAATATCACAAACTGCAGAACAATTTTTTAGAGTAGTTGTAGGACTTACTTTGACTTATTTTTTATTAGATAAGGGTATTCCTATTGCAGCAGGGGGTGCATCTTTTGGCGGCTCTGCTGGTGCTCTTGTAGGTGCTATAGTTATTATTGGCATATATTTTTCTCAGAAAAAAACCATTAATAATGAGATTAATTCAAGCCTTATAAATGTGGAATACAATGTAAGCACTATTGTGAAGGATTTACTAATAATTGCAATACCTATTACTATTGGTTCTGCTATTAATCCTATTATGGATACTATTGATACAGCCTTAGTTCTTAATAGACTTCAGAGCATAAATTATACACAAGCGCAGGCAAATGATTTGTATGGTCAATTAAAAGGTTTTGCTCAAACCCTAATAAATTTACCTCAAATATTTTCAGTAGCCATAGCTATGAGTATAGTTCCTGCTATTGCCAATGCCATGGCTAGACAAAAGAAAAATGAAATAAAAGATATTATTTCTTCAGGTATAAGAATCACTTTACTTATAGGACTACCAGCAGCTTTTGGATTGTTTGTATTAGCTAGACCTATAATTGAATTATTGTATTATAAAAATTCTATTGAAAGTATTATTAGTACAGGACGAATATTGCAATACTTATCTTTTGGAGTAATTTCACTTACATTGGTTCAGGCTTTAACAGCTATACTCCAAGGTTTAGGAAAACCAATTATTCCAGTATTAAGCTTGTTAGTAGGTGCTATTGCTAAAGTGTTTTTGACCTACACTCTAACTGTTATTCCAAGCATCAATATTAGAGGTGCAGCTATAAGCACAGTAGCAGCCTATACTATAGCCGCAATTATTAATATAATAGCTGTAGTGTATATTACAAAGATTAAATTTAATTACAGAAATATATTCCTAAAACCCTTAGTTGCCTCACTAGGAATGGCCATAGTAGCAAAGCTTAGCCATATGATTTTATTCAATATTATAGGAGGCAGGCTAAGTACTGTAGTATCAATCCTATTGGCTGCCGTGGTATATATTGTATTGTTGGTATTGACAGGAAGTATTACACCAGAAGATATGGCCTTATTGCCTAAGGGAGATAAGATAAAAAACAAATTAGGCAAGTATAATATATTTGATAAAAATAAGGAGAAATAAAAATGGGAAAAATATATGTAATAGGTTTAGGCCCTGGCAGTATAGATGATCTTACTCTAGGAGCTGTTAATAGAATTAATAGTGGAGATAAAAATTTCTTAAGGACTGAAAATCATCCTACAGTTGAATACTTTAAAATGAACAATGTTCCTTATATTTCTTATGATTATTTTTATGAACAGGAAGAGGATTTTCTTCAGGTATATGAAGGTATTGTAGAAAGGTTAATACAGGAATCAAAACAATCCACTTCAATTAATTATTTTGTTCCAGGTAATCCATTTGTAGCAGAAAAAACAGTAGAATTATTAATGGAAAAAGATTTAGATGTTGAAATAATATCTGGTATGAGTTTTATTGAACCAATGATCCAATTAGTGGGAAGAGATCCTATTAATGGTCTAAAGATTGTAGATGGAGCTAGCTTTAATAGTTTAATGGTAGATATAAACGTTGATATGATTATAACCCAGGTGTATAACAAGAGAATTTTATCAGAGGTCAAAATAATCTTATCTGAAATATATGGTGATGACCATAAAATTTGGATAATAGACAGTGCAGGAATAAAAAATCAAGAGAAAAAATCCTACATACCTATTCATGAAATGGATAGATTTGATGAAATTAGTTCTCTAACAAGCATATATGTTAATAAAATTGAAGAAATTAACAAAAAAACCTTTGATTATAATGATATTATGGGTATAATGAGATTATTAAGGAGTGAAGATGGCTGTCCTTGGGATATAAAGCAGACTCATGAGTCTTTAAGAGAATGTATGATAGAAGAAGCTTATGAATTGGTAGATGCCATAGACAGTGGTAATATAGCTAATATAGTTGAAGAACTAGGAGATGTATTGCTACAAGTCATATTTCATAGTCAAATTGCATATGATGAAGGTGATTTTAACCCTATAGATGTTACCACTTCCTTAGCAAATAAGTTAATTTACAGGCATCCACATGTTTTTTTAAGTAAAATAGTGGAAAGTTCTGAGGAAGTAGTAT
>CAYZDC010000132.1:0-4392 GCA_964477045.1 uncultured Tissierellaceae bacterium
GAATAATAATAAAAGAAGATGAAAGTGGGGAAAGAAAATATATAAACTCTGAGATTTCTGCTAGAATAAAAGGAAATATGGTTGAAGTGATAGATGGTAAAAGCCAAAATGTAGATGTTGAAAACTTGATTTTTGGCCATAGATTAGAATCTGAAATTAGAGACCATAAAGGAAAATCAACTCAAGGAGAATGGTCAGACAATCATTATCACTATGTATTTAAACAAGAATTGATAATTGACAAAGATGAATCCCTATCTATTATTAAACCAGAGTTAATATATATAGATGGACTACACTACAAAGAATTCCCTAATAGCAAAATAAAGATAAAATTAAAATAATCACCATTATATATGAAACATAGGAGTAGCCCTGATTAATCAAGGCTGCTTCTTTTTTTATCACCTAAATTATGCTAACAAAACACCACAAATATAAGTTAATTATTTAACTTTCCATAGATCTATGTTAAAATGTAGTGAAATTACTTTATATTAAAAGTGGGATTATAATTATATAGTAAAATTTATAGAGAATTGGATTGGAGGAATAAATTTGGTTAAAGAGGATTTAAATGGCAACCCCCAGGTATCTGAAAAGACAAAACACTTAATATTGTTAATATTTCCAGTAGCTTGCCTGTTAATGGCTTTTATTTTTAGTGATATAAATGAATTATTTAGTGGACTTTTAAAAATAATTATTAGTAGAGATGTATTGCTTACAGACTATATAGAAGTTGGAGGACTTGGGGCTACGCTTTTAAATGTAAGCCTTCTTACTTTAATAAATATATATTTTTTATGGAAACTAAAGATTAATATAGGTGGTTTTCAAATCGCAGCCATATTTACCATAGCTGGTTTCGCCTTTTTTGGAAAGAATATTGTAAATGTATGGCCCATATATTTGGGAGGATACTTATATGCAAGATATCAGAAAAAATCCTATAGAAACTTTATAATAGTATCTATGTTTGGAACTGCTTTAGCTCCAATGATTACTGAATTTGCCTATGCTTTTAGTTTTTTAAATTATGGAGCTATAGTTATTGCTGCCATATTAGGTACAGTAATAGGTTTTGTAGTGCCTCCAATAGCTAGTCATGTTTTAAAAGCCCATGATGGATACAACCTATATAATGTTGGATTTGCAGCAGGACTAATAGGTACAATAGTTTATTCACTAATGAAAAGCTTTGGATTTGTTGGTGGCGCTAATATGATCTTATCAACGGATAGGGACTTATTCTTAAAAGTATTTATGCTATTATTTTCTATAATACTTATTATAATAGGCTATTTTTTAAACCAGAAAAGCTTGTTAAAAGGCTATTCTAAGATACTTAAATTATCAGGAAGAGCAGTCTCTGACTTCACCAGCGCTGCAGGAATAGGAATGACATTAATTAATATGGGTATCATGGGAATTATAGGGCTATTGTATGTATTAATATCAAAGGGTGTAATGAACGGACCTATAGTAGGAGGACTACTAACAATAGTGGGGTTTGCAGCCTTTGGAAAGCATCCTAAAAACTGCCTGCCTATTATGATAGGAGTATTTCTAGCTGCTATTGTAAATGTTTGGGATATTAGCTCTACAGCCACAATTATTGCAGGCCTTTTCGGTACCACATTAGCACCAATTGCAGGGGGATTTGGAGTAATCGGAGGCATAATAGCTGGCTTTATTCATCTTTCTGTAGTAATGAGTTCAGGAGCTCTTCATGGTGGAATGAACTTATACAACAATGGATTCTCAGGTGGTTTAGTAGCTACAATATTGGTACCTGTCCTAGACGTATTTAAAAGGAGGCATGATCGCTAATGCATGAAGTGGAGAAGATATCTAGAATATTAAATGAAATGGTTAACTTTGCCCTTACTAATAAGGCTAAAAAGGTCCTTACATCCATAGAAATCCAAGAAGAACAATATAAAATAACTTTAAATGGGTTTAATGTTAAGGCAACTGATGACACCATAAAAGATTTAAAACGATTATTAAATAGACCACGCAGAAGATCTGTGGAGGAATATTACTGGGAACTAACTGGAGAAAGTGATACATCTTCTGAAATGGAATTAGTTGGTATGATGGTAGACCAGGCAATAGTTGAATTTGACAATGGAGACTTATATATTGAATTACACAGATTGAAATAGATTGCTTTATATTTTAGTCATTCTGAGCGAAGCGTGAGAATCTACTCTTTAAATTTTGATTTAAGCCAATTGTAACCTTAGAGTACAATATCTGCTATATAATGGTAACACCTGAGGAGGGACATAATGTTATTTAAGGACAAGAAACATAATATTATATTTATGGCTTTAGTATTAGCTATTGTATTTGGAATATATGCTCAGAGTATTACATATTACATTACTGAGAATATAATTGATTTACCTTTGTCACTAGTAATAGTGGTAATAACTTTCATAAGTCTAGCACTGTTTATTATTCCAGCCACTATGATTAGTAAGGCTAATAAAAAAAGTGGGGAAATAAATAAAATAGATAAAATCTACTTAATACTAAACGCAATAATAGGTATTCCACTATCAGCATTTTCTATATTTGTAATGCTAATGTGGATGGGGTAGCAGAATAAGATGGCACTCTCAGATAATGGGAGTGTTTTTTATTTTTTGAGGATAAATTACAACAGAGAATGGAATTATTTCATGTTTTTAAGTACATAAACAATAAATTAGTATATTAGCAATTGAAAGTCACAATTATAGCCAAATAAGTATTAAGTTGTTGTATAATAGAAATAACGTGGTAGCGGGATAAATTTTTAGAGAAAAAAGAAGGATTTTTAAGTTTTATGTAGAATACTATATATAGAAAACTTCAGGGGGAGATTTTATTGAAATTAAATCTTGAGCAAAGGAGAATAGTGGAATTAGAACCTAACGGGCATCTATTAATTAAAGGCGTAGCAGGATCAGGAAAAACTACAGTATCTGTAAGACGTATACCATTTTTGTTAAATCACTATTGTCATAATAAAGATGACAAGGTTTTATTAGTGACCTTTAATAAGACATTACTTAATTACATAAAATATCAGTACAATAAATTTAGTGAAGAGATTGACTTACAAACTGATATATTTGCTTCTAGTACAAAAGAAGTCAACATAATCACTATAGATAGTTTAATGTTTAAATATTTCTCTAAATCTCAAAGAAGGCATAAAACAAATTATCAAATGGCTGATAACTCTTTAGAATACAAAACAATAGTACAAGCTATAAATAAGGTACTAGAGGATCATTCATCAGTAAAATTACTGAGCCCTAAAAATGCCTCTTTTTTACTAGATGAGATATCTTGGATTAAATCCTGTAATATAATAAATGAATCAACATATCAAGACATAGATAGAATCGGAAGATCTGGTGGTGGAAGAGGAACTCCACAAAAGCTAATTAAGAATTCACCTATTAGATCTGCTATTTTTGCCTTGATGAAATGTTATGATCATTTATTAGAATTAGAGGGTTTTGTTGATTTTAAAACCATGAATTTATTGGCTTTTGAAGAAGCACAACATTATCCAATAGAAAAATATACTCATATACTTATAGATGAAAGCCAGGATCTAACTAAAGTTCAACTAGAATTCCTTAAATGTATATACAATGAGAAAAAATATTCTTCTATTATGTTTGTAGCAGATAATACACAAAGTATATATTCCCACTCATGGTTAGGCAAGGGTAGACCATACACTACCATTGGGTACGATATGAGCGGTAAAAGTAGAATGCTTTCAAAGAATTACAGAACTACTACAGAAATATCCACTGCTGCATTTGATCTTATAGATCAAGATGAAAACATTAAAAACAATATAGACTTTGTAAAGCCATCCCTAATAGATAGGCAAGGTCCTCCACCAATATATAGATACTTTAGAGATAAAGTAAAACAATATGAGTTTTTATATAATGAAATTCAGACCCTAAAAAATGATTATAATTATTTTGATATCTGTATTGTAGCTAGAGAAAGAAGAATCTTAGAAGATATCTCGGGTTATCTTGAAGATAAAGAAATTGCTTGTGAAATACTAAATCAAGGAGATCCTAATTTTGAATCAGACAAAGTAAAACTATTAACTTTTCATTCAATAAAAGGATTAGAATTTAAAGTTATATTTTTAGTGGATATCAATGAAGGAATAATACCTAATACTAGTATGATAGATTTTGAAGATGAAGAAAGCAATGATTCTGAAGAAAGAAGATTAATGTATGTAGGTATGACTAGAGCCAATGAACTTTTATATATGTCTTCAGTAGGGAAACCATCTAAATTTATAAAAGAAATCCAAAATAAACATCTTAGAATAAAAAGAGATTGTAGTATTAA
>CAYZDC010000133.1:0-4358 GCA_964477045.1 uncultured Tissierellaceae bacterium
TGACATGGATTTTCCCTCCCCTCTTTACTAAAAGAGTACTTCTATACTATCCTAACTATGGATTGCATACTAGATTATTATACATTATATTGATTTATATTTCAACTAATATTTAACCCGGTGGCCATAACATTTGTCTACCACCTAAAATATGGAAATGCAAATGATTTACTGTTTGACCTCCATGGCTGTCACAATTGTTAACTATTCGATAACCTAATTCTAAATCTTGTTCACTAGCTAACTTACTAATTATATTGAAAATATGCCCAATAAGATCCTTATTATGATCGTTTATGTGATTTGCTGATTCTATATGTTCTTTTGGTATAACAAGAAAATGCACTGGTGCCTGAGGATTTATATCTTTAAAAGCTATAACTTTATCATCCTCATATATGAGTTCACTGGGGATTTCTTTATCGATTATTTTACAAAATAAACAATCTTTCAAAGTTTTCACCTCCTATTATTCTATAATACCTAGTAAGAATTCCTGATTAGCATCTATAATGTTAGTCTTGTATAGATTACCAATTGGATTGTTAATAGTTTTAGACCTGCCTCTTACTCTGATATAATTAGTAGTATATCCTTCAAAAGCTAATCTATCTACTTTACTGGTTTCTTCATATAAAACATCCACTAGAGTATTTATAAAATTATGATTAAATTCTCTAGTAAGATTGTCTCCTAATTGGATTAATATTTCACTTCTTTGGTTTTTTATAAGACCGTTAACTTGGTCAGCAAATTTTGCAGCTGGAGTGCCTTCTCTTATGGAATACTTGAAAACATGAATTTTAGAAAAACGAACTTTGTTTACAAAGTCAAGGGTCTCTTGAAACTCTTCTTCAGTTTCTCCAGGAAAACCTACGATAATATCTGTGGTAATTCCAGCATTAGGCATGTATTTTCTAATTAAATCTACTTTTTCTTTGTATTCTTCACTTGTATATTTTCTATTCATTCTTTTTAAAATACTATCCGATCCACTTTGCAGTGAAAGATGAAAGTGATCACAAACCTTTTTTTCCTCAACTATGGTTTTCATAAAGTTTTCATCGATTAAATTAGGTTCCAGTGAGCTTAATCTGATTCTTTCAATTCCATTTATTTTCCCAATTCTTTTTATAACTTGCTTTAGGTCAATATCCTCTAAATCCTTCCCATAGGAAGCTACATGAATTCCAGTTAGTATAATTTCTTTAAAGCCAGCATCAGCTAATATTTGGGTTTCATGAATTATATCTTCTATTTGGCGGCTTCTTATTGGCCCTCTAGCATAAGGAATTATACAATAGGTACAATATTGATTGCATCCATCTTGTATTTTTATATAGGCTCTAGTTTTAGATTTAATATCATTTACATCTATTTTTTCAAACTGATTATCATTTTTTATACTTCTAACAATATTTATAACTGAATGTGTTAACTTTGCTTGTTCACAGAGTTCTACTATTTTATTTCTTTCACTTGTTCCAATGATTACATCTACCCCTTCTATATTGGCTACTTCTGAAGGTGATATCTGTGAATAACAACCTACAACTGCAATTATTGAATCTTCATTTAACCTTTTCGCTTTCCTAATAAATTGTCTGGATTTTCTATCAGAAAGGTTTGTTACAGTGCAAGTATTTATAACATATATATCAGCCAAATTATCTGACTCTATAATGGAATATCCTTCTTTTTCAAATAATTCTTCCATAGCTTCAGTTTCGTATTGATTTACTTTACAGCCTAAAGTATGGAATGCTACTGTTTTCATTAAATCACTCCTAAATTTCCTAATTGATACAGTATTATTGTAGTGGCAACAAAGCCTGCAGTTTCAGTTCTCAGAATTCTCTGTCCCAGGGTTACAATTTTACTACCAATTAGCTCTAGCTTTTCTATTTCTCTATCTTCAAAGCCACCTTCTGGTCCAATAATTAAATGTATTTTATTACCTACTACACTTTCTAATCCTTGTCCAATTGTAAGCATATCTTCACTTTCATAGGGTACTATAATATTATTTTCTCCATCTAATAATTGGATCATTTCATCAAAGGTTAGTATATTATCTACTTTTGGAATAAAATCCCTCTTAGATTGTTTGGCTGCTTCTTCAGTTATTAGATTCCATCTTTCTAGCTTGCTTTGTTCTTTTTTTGCTTCATTTATTTTTACTACAGACCTATAGGTAGCTACAGGGTAAAAATGCTTTATACCTATTTCAGTTCCTTTTTGAAGAATAAAATCCATTTTACTTCCTTTTGATAAGCCTTGATATAGTATAATTTCTATTTTTGGCTCACTTGTACCTTCTGCTTCCGAAATGATTTTACTAATAACTTCTTGCTTGTTAATCTCTGTAATCATACAAGAATAATTTATATTATTATTTGATACTATGATTTTATCATTGGGTTTAAGCCTAAGCACATCTCTCATATGCTTTACATCTTTTCCAATTATTTTTATATTTGTTTTATCTATTGCGCTTTCATCTACAAAAAATTTATGCATATTATCACCTAATTTTTAGAAGCTATAATACAGGCCCAGGAATTCATCTTTTTAACTTCTAGTATTTTAAATCCATTTTCTATTAGTGCCTCTTCAACCATATAGATTTTCTCAATAATAATTCCTGAGGTTATGAAAATACCTCCATCTTCTAAGAATCTACTTATATCCATGGTCATTTTAGCTATAATTTCAGCTATTATATTAGAAACAATAATATTTGCTTTGCTATTTATTACTTCTAATAAATTACCTTTTCTAATTTCCATAATATCTTCTACCTGGTTTATTTTAATATTTTCATTGGATACTCTAACAGATACCTGATCTAAGTCTACTCCTATAACCTTCTTAGCTCCTAGTTTAGCTGCTACAATACCTAAGACTCCGCTGCCACAACCTATATCAAATACTGTAGAATCTGTCCTTACATAGGATTCTAATGCTTCTACGCACATTATAGTAGTTTCATGGGTTCCGGTTCCAAAGGCCATACCAGGATCTAATTCTATTACTAAATCATTAGGAAGTGCATGAAAATCTTCCCAAGATGGTTTAATTACAATATTTTTACCTATTCGCTTAGGTTTATAGTACTTTTTCCAACTTTCAGCCCAATCTTTTTCATCTACTTGGGATACTATAACCTGTCCTAGGGGGTCATTACCAAGTAGTACTGGACCTGTCTCTACTTTTCTTTTAATTATTGTAATAATCTCAGCTACATCTTCTGTTTCTGGAAAATAAGCTTTAATAATTATAGCTTCAGAATCCATATCCAATAGGCTTGCGTCAATGAAATCCCAATCATCTACCCTTTTAGAAAGCTCAATTATATCTCTGGGATCCTCTATTAAAAGGCCCATAGCTCCAGTATCATATAATATTGCAGATACAATATCTTCATTTTCCGAACTAGTACTTACTTGAACTTCGGTCCATTTCATTTTCTACACATCCTTTAATAATATTAAATAATTATAACTTATAAAATCTCTAATTACTAGACTATTTAAAAAACAATCACATAAAAGTGATTGTTTTTTCTTAATTAAACACATCTTTAACCTTATCAAAGAATTTCTTTTTACCTGGTTTTGATTGCCTGTAATCTTCGCCTGATTCAGCTGAAAAATCTAAAAGCATTTGCTTTTGTTTGTCAGTAAGCTCTGTTGGAACTTGAACATTTACTGTGAAAATAAGATTTCCTCTTCCTCCACCTCTTAGGTAAGGTACCCCTAGGTTTTTCAACTTAAAATCAGTACCATTTTGTGTTCCCTCTGGTATACTATATTCTTTTGTTCCTTCTAAAGTAGGTATTTCAATTTCAGCTCCAAGTGAAGCCTCTGTAAAAGTAATAGGAATATCTAAATATATATTATTGCCTTGTCTTTTAAATACTTCATCTTCCTTATAACTTAAATAAATATATAAATCTCCTGGAGGACCACCTCTATTTCCACCTTCTCCTTCACCTCTAATTGATATTACAGAATCATTGTCAACTCCAGCAGGTACTTTTACTTTTATGGTTTTGTTTTTTATTTCTTTACCTGACCCATTACAAGTGTGACATTTCTCTTCTATAATTTCCCCTAACCCATTACAAACGTCACAGGTTTCAGTTCTTACAAATTGACCAAAGGGAGTTTGCTGTGCATATTGTACTTGTCCTCTTCCATTGCAATTTCCACATGTTGATTTAGATGTACCAGGTTCTGCTCCACTACCATCACATGTAGAACAATTTTCTGTTCTTCTTATTTGTATTTCTTTTTCCACACCAAAAACTGCTTCTTTAAATTCAATATTTAAATTATACCTAAGGTCTGCACCTC
>CAYZDC010000134.1:0-4293 GCA_964477045.1 uncultured Tissierellaceae bacterium
TTAATAAAGTACCAGTTATCTGTGTTTTCATTATAAAGTTCATACTTTCTTCCAGCTTTCGATATTACTGAGAAATAATATTCTTCTAAGCCTAAGATATGATTGTACTCGTATGCTAAGTCCGTTATTTTCTTCCCTATTATTGTATCAACCAGGTCTGGAGGTACTTGAATCACATTATAGAAGTTATCACTACAATCAATTAATTCATAATTAATAAGCTCCTCTTTTTCATCATAAACAGGACTGAATTTTAACAAAAAGTCATTTGTAGGTGAATTTTCCATAATGTCACCACCTTTACGGTTTTTATTATGTATACCAATTATATAGTCATCTTAAACAAATTACTAGTATATTGTGCTAAATCAGCAAATAAAATCCCATTTTTATAGGTTTTGGTACGAATATTGCTTTATTTCCATATTTTATTTGCTTTTATTATATCACCTATGTCTACTTTTGAACCTAGCCGTTTGGACTAGGTTTTTCTTTATTATGGATTTTATTAAAAATATTTAATATTTATTTCTGTTATTTAATGCTGCACCTGGGTAAAGTATATCATATAATTATTCCTATTTCAAATATCAGAAAACAAATTGGAGGGTTTTGTGATGAAAAATAGAAAAGCAATATTTCTTGTTTTAATAGTATTAGTAATTTCAGTGTTTGCAACAGGTTGTATGGATAAAGTAAATGAAAAAATAGGAACCAAAATAGGTGAGAAAGTTTTAGAAAAAGCATTAGGTGAAGATGTAAAAATAGATACTAAAGGTAATACCATGTCTATAGGAACAAAAGATGGTGGATTTCAAGTAGGGGAAGATTTAGATTGGCCAGCAGATAAAATGTCACCTCTTCCTAAACCTAAGGGAAATGTAGTATCAATAACAGAAATAGCTGAGAATAAGACTACTTCGGTTATTATATCATTTAAGGATAAGGATGGACCTAGAGATTATTTAAAGAAGATTAAGGATTTAGGCTATGTAGAAAGTTCAGTTACAGAAAGTGAAGGATACTTTTTGTATACAGGATTTAAAGATGATAATACTCAGGTAATGTTTCAGGCAGAACATTCAGAGCAAAATGGCATACTAACTCTTACTAAAGATAGTGAAAATGCAAAAGCTTTTTTTGAAAAAGAAAATGAGCCAGATGTTGAACTAGATTTAACTGGAGTAGATATGACAGATGAAGTCCCTTGGCCAAAAGATCAAATGGACAAGATACCTGAATTAGAAGGAAAAATTACAAACGTAACCACAAGTAAAGAATATGTTTATGTTGAATTTGATTATGTAAAAAAAGATGATATGTTAGCTTATATTAAAGATATTAAGTCTATGGGATTTGATCAAGATTCTATAGAAATGTCCCAAAAAGACAGTATTTTTTATGCAGCTACTAATGGTAAAGATTATGGTATTTCTATTAATTGGCAAGGTAAAGTTGCCTCTGTTAATTACACCAAGCCATAGGGACAAAGGGACAGGCCATTTGTCCCTTTTTGTTTTATTTAATTATTACTTATAATCTGCCAACAACACTTTTTGACAGGCCTATTACCCTTGATACTTGTCTAATAGTTACTCCTTCCATATTCTTTAGTTCTTTAATTACTAGGTTTCTACTAGCAAGATCCATCTGCTGCAAATGACTAATGCTAGGAACACCTAATGATTTTAAATGTGATATGATTTCTTGGTCATCTATATATGCTCTGCCTTCTAAGTCCAGACACTGATCTTTATTGTCTTCTTCCATATATTTCATATACAGATCTATAGCTTCATTTCTATCTAAGGAAAATATATCTAAAGCTAAGTCTATATCTACAATATAAGGTTTACTTATGTATTCATAATAACTTGTCCATTTTGTTTCTAGAATATTGCTAACCATTTTTGCTTTTATTGGATTTTGGTGTATATATCTTAGAACAGTTAAAAAGTATCCCATATTTTCTACAGGTTCACTTTTAAACCTGTCTTGAAATAAGTGGCCAAACCTTTTATATTTTTTATTATACCAAAGCACATATGTTGAGGAAATTCTTTTGACAGCCTCTGATATTGTATCTTCTGCCTCTTTTAATAACAAATGAACATGATTACCCATCAAGCAATAGCTATAAACTTCGTATTTCCCTTGGGAATTAAAATACTTAAGTATTTCTAATAGCTTGTACCTGTCTTCGTCATCTTCAAATATATTTTGCCTATTAATGCCTCTGAGCATTATATGATATATACCACTGTCGCTTCTCCTTCTTGCAACTCTAGCCAATATAATCACCTCTATAAAATTATACCCATAATTAATTAGATAAGCTACTTAATTTTATAGTTTTCTAAATTTTAATGGGACAAACAACCTGTCCCTTTGTCCCTAATTTATAAATTCTAATTCCCAATTATAGTATCCGGTCTCTTGATTGTACACATATTTGAAATAGGCTGAGAATAATGTGCCTTTTTTACTCTTTAAATTTCTAAATCCTACTTTGCCATTTTTGAGCAATAATTTTACCATATCTTCCGACACATTTTTCCCAAAGGATTGGATATATCGGTCATCTTTCCAAATTGTAAACTTGCATCCATTTTTCCAATTCACACATCCATAATTCTTTTCATTTTCTACTACATGGTTTCCACAGGTAGGGCATAGTCCCATACTAACCGTGCCTTCTTCTAATTCAACCTTAAAGATATTTAGTAGAGACATGTCATTTTTTATCATATTTACTGCATTTATTGTAAATTCTTTTATCATATTTAAAAAGTCTTCTTTTTTAAATATATCTTTTTCTATATCAGATAAGGTCTTTTCTAACCTACCAGTATATTCTAAATCTAGGAGTTCTTTACAAGGAAAGACTTCTACTATTGTTCGCCCTAGGTCTGTGCATATTAGATTTTTACCTTTTGATTGGATATAGCCCACATCTTTTAGTTTTTTAATTGTTTCTGCTCTAGTAGCAGGAGTTCCTATGGAATATCCGCTTAGTATAGAAGCCATCATTTCTTCTGTGTTTTCTTCTTCCTCTTCTTTAACACCTTTACCACAGGTTTCCATAATCCTTAGAAGAGTTTTTTCAATATGGGGTTTTGGTGGTCTTTTTGTAACTGTATTAATATTACTGTTGGTAATATTGACCACTTCTCCTTCTAAGACCATAGGTAAAATTGTATCCTTTGTAGCTATATTTTCTACTACGCGCCATCCTTCTACAGTTTGAACTTTTCCTTTAGATATAAATACACCAGTTAGTGGGCTATCTATGACTTGGCTTACAAGTTTTGTTTCTTCATATTCAGCCACAGGTAAAAATTGCATTATAAATCTATCCTTAATAGCATTATAAACTATTGCCTCATCTGTAGATAAATTACTGGGTTTCATATAGGTTGGTATTATGGCACTATGGCTTTCCACCTTTGAATTATCAAATATCCTTTTAGAATCCACAAATTTTATTTGACTTTCATAGGGTAATCCTTGTTTTTGTATATTTAATACTCTTTCTGTTTTCTCTTTTAGACTTTCTTCTAAAGCCATGCTTCCAGTTCTTGGGTAGGTTATTAATTTGCTTTCATATAATGATTGGGCTACTTTTAATACTTTATCAGAGGTCCAACCCTTATATTTGCTAGTTACATAACCTTGTAGATTTGTTAAGTTAAATAATAGGGGTGCATAATCTCTTTTGTTTTCTACTTGTTTTTCTATGATTTTTGCGGTTTTGCCTTTTAATAGTTTTGTAATCTCTTCTAATGCCTTTTTATCATCAAATTTTTCATTGTCTGCTTCATAATATTGACCTTCAAATTCCTTATCCTCTTTAGTTTTAAAGGTGCCAAGCAATTTATAGTATGTGGATGATTGAAAGTTTTCTATCTCTTTGTCTCTATCATATATAATTTTCAAAGTAGGTAAGAGGACCCTACCAATATTTAAGATCTTTTTATCATTAGGATTATACCTTAAGGTTGCTACTGAAGTAAGATTTATTCCTATAATCCAATCTGCCCATTGTCGTCCAATGCCTGCATCTTGTAAAGATTTCATGTCTTCATTGGGTCTTATATTTTCCAATCCTTTTTTAACTTCATCTTCTGTCCACTCATTTAGGAGCATTCTATATACAGGTTTCTTTTCATTAAAGTATATAAATAATTCATCACCAATAACCTGTCCTTCCCGGTCATAATCTGTGGCTGAAATAATTCCATCCACATCTTCTCTATCTATTAACATTTTTATAATAGATAATTGTTTTTCTGC
>CAYZDC010000135.1:0-4279 GCA_964477045.1 uncultured Tissierellaceae bacterium
TTAAGTCTTACAATTATAATTGTAAGACTTTTTTTAAATTTATGACCCAAGAACTGCCTATAGTGCAGAATCTTGAAAAAAACATAGAAATTTGTCGTTTACATATTATGATTTTTTTAGTATAATTATTTGTATAAACTAATTTTATATCATGGAGATGGGGGGAGTTTTATGGGAGACAAGAACAAAAGCAAAGCAGAACTTATAAGAGAATTGATTCAACTTAGAAAGAGAAATATTGAATTGGAACAGTATGGTGAGAAGGCGATTATACAAGAAAAAAAATATCTATTAAAAGAAAGTTTGGAACAAAAGGCTACAGACAAATATCTCAAATTATTTAACTCAATAGATCAGGGTTTTTTCGTAATTGATGTTATATTCGATGAAAACGATATCCCGGTGGAT
This sequence comes from uncultured Tissierellaceae bacterium, assembly GCA_964477045.1. Classification (GTDB taxonomy): domain Bacteria; phylum Bacillota; class Clostridia; order Tissierellales; family Tissierellaceae; genus CAYZDC01. The sequence continues at coordinate 409 of CAYZDC010000135.1, forward strand.
TTGTATTATGTCGAAGCGAATACAGCTTCTATAAAGATTTTGGGGTGTGATTATACTAATAGATATTTAAAGGATATTAATCCAAACTATGAATCATATTGGTTTAATATGTTTGGCGAAGTAGCTATAACAGGAAAAAGTGTGAGAATGGAGCAATATGCTGAACCCGATAAAAAGTGGTATAGTTTTTATTTATTCAAAATAGGTGATAAAAACTCCCGTACAATAGGAAATATATTTTTAGATATTACTGAGCGTAAAAGAACTGAAGATGCTCTTAGAGAGACTGAAGAAAAACTTCGAACTGTCTTAGAAAACTCTCGTGATGGTATTAATATGTTTGACTTAAAGACAGGAAAGTCAGTATACATGAGTCCATCCCAAGTGGCGTTGACTGGATTTACCGCTGAAGAAATTAACAATTTTTCTGTTGATGAAAGATTTGAACGAATACACCCCGACGATCAAGAGATTTCAATCAATCAATATAAACAGGCGCTTGCTGGATTTGATACAATGGAGGCAGTTGAGTATCGATGGAAAGTAAAGAATGGAGAATACCGTTGGTTTAGTGATAAACGTAAGCTCGTTCGAGATAAAAATGGGCAACCAGTCGCTTCAGTTGGAATCAGTCGAGATATTACTGATCAAAAAGAAAATGAAAACAAGCTGGCTTTTCAAGCCAAAATATTATCCAATGTTAAAGACTCAATTACTGTGTTAGATGAAAATAATAAAATTATTTATTGCAACAAATCAGCTGTGAAATTATTTGGTTGGCAAGAACAGGAGTTGATAGGTAGATCGTGTTTTGATTTTGTTCAGTACTATGTTGGTGAAGCATTACAAGAGAAAATTGTACATACATTAGAAGATATAAAAAAAGAGTTCATTACAATAGATGAAGATCAAATAAAGGAAATAAGATGCCTTTCTAAAGATGGTACCCTACTAATTCTGGATTTAGATAGAGCTGTTATAAGAGATCCTAAAGATGTATACAAAGGACTAATTTTATCAACGAGAGATGTCAGTAAACGTTATAAAAATGAACTTGAACTGAGAAAAAGCGAAGAGAGATATCGTTATTTGTTTAATAATATTGATGAGGGCTTTGCTATATTTGAAATAGTATATGACAAGAAAAATAAACCTTATGACTTTCGATATATTGAATTAAACCCAGCTTACGAGAAGACAACGGGCATAATAATTAAAGATGTATTAGGAAAGACTTTGAATAAATTAAAATATAATTTTGAAGATTATTGGTATAAAGCATTTATCAAAGTCACTTTGACTGGCGAGTCAATAAGAATTTTAAATGAATCAAAAAAATTAAATAAATGGTTTGATATGTATATTTTTAAAATTAATTTAGAAAATGGTACTAAATTAGGATTATTAATCAATGATGTAACAGATAAGATTATGCACAATCTCAAATTAGAAAAGCTTATTAAAATGCAGGATGATTTATATGTAAATGTATCACATGAACTTAAAACTCCTTTAAATGTCATATTTTCGGCCAATCAAGTTATGAATATGCATTTAATAAACAACTCCATCATAGCTAAAAACGAAGTACTCATAAATTACAATAATATCATTAAACAAAATTGCTACAGACTAACAAAACTTATAAACAATATAGTCGATTTATCAAAAAGTAATTCGGGATTACTAAACATTAATTTAATTAATATAGATATTGTAGATTTTATAAAAAATATTGTCCAGTCAATTTCAGAATATGTAAAATTAAAAGAATTAACAATAACCTTTGATACAAATGTTGATGTAAAGATTATTGCTTGTGATCCAGAAAAAATTGAAAGAGTTATGTTAAACCTAATTTCAAATGCAATTAAATTTTCTAATCCAAATAGTGAAATACTGATAAACGTAAATGCCCTTAGTAAAAGCAATACTTTTGAAATAGCAGTAAAAGACACGGGAATAGGCATTGAGAAACAAAATTTGGATAATATATTTAATAAATTTTATCAAGAAGATAAAAGTTTATCTAGACATGCAGAAGGTAACGGTATAGGGCTATCATTAGTAAAGTCATTAGTTGAAATGCATGGTGGGAATGTAAGTGTTGAAAGCGAATTAAATAAAGGAAGCATTTTTAAAGTTGAACTTCCCGCTAGAACTATAGATATACTAGAATTGAAAGAACGAGTTGGATTTATAAATAAGAAAATCGATACTATAGAAATTGAATTTTCTGATATTTATTCTAACAATTAGGTATGGCTAAACTTCATGCAAAGTGAGTATATTGCCTATTTATCGCTAAAAATTATTAGGATAAACAGAAAGTTAAATTAAAGGAATAAAAATAATATTTTTTTAAATATTGTAATATTTTACAAAATATGCTATAATAATATATTACGTACTGTTTCTACTATGTAATTTATCTACAAATACGATATTGAGGTTAACATGGACAATGATAGAAGATTAGAAGATATATTGGTAGAGTGGGAAAACGTTACAACTATTATGAATAGCAACCTGATAACGAGATCCATTACAATTGAGTCTTGGAAAAGGTGTAAGGATTTAGGATTGCAGCATGAAAATTTAAAGATTAGAATTTTATCAAATGAAGAGATTGAATACAAAGCAAAAGTTAATACAGAATTAATTCAAGCTTCAAAGAGGTATATAGATAATTTATCGATGAGTTTAAGTGGTATTATGTATATCATCGCTTTATCTGATAAAAATGGGTGGATTATCGATTTAAGAGGAACTACTGATGACTTTGGGGGAAGAAATGTTGGTTATTGCGTTGGTGCAAGTTGGTCTGAATGTAATATAGGCAATAATGGAATTGGAACTTGTTTGGCATTAAATAAACCTGTTTTAGTTTATGGAGTAGAACATTATAGCAAAGCTTACAGATCCATTGCTAGTATAGGTATCCCGATTATATTTAATAAAGAAATAATAGGGGCATTAGATATTAGTGTGCCAGTAAAAAGTGAGCATTTATTTAGATTATATATACTATTAACATGTGTGCAAGATATTGAATCAGAGTTAGAAAATTTAAATAAAAGAATAAATACAAACTTAACCGATTTGAATATATCATCTATAAGTGAATTTATCGCGACTGCAGTCCATGATCTTAAAAACCCATTAGCTATAATTAGCGGACTAAGTCAGATGGGTAATATAACCACAGATAACGATAAAATTAATGATTATTTTAATAGAATTTATAAACAAGTTAATGAAATGAACAATATTGTGATTGAGATTTTAAATATTTTTAAACCTATTGAACTCTTTCCAAGAAAAATAGTTCCGATTATAGAAGAAGTTTTAGCTTTTTATAAACCGATATGTGATTCGAAGAATATTAAGTTATCATTTATAAATAAGGAAGATACTATTGTTAATTTATGTGATAATCTTTTCAAAAGAACAATTGAAAACTTAATAAACAATTCGATACAGGCAATGAAAAATAATGGTTATATAGAATTGAATGCCAAAGTTGAAAGCAATTCAATCACTATTTCAATTAAAGACAGTGCTGGAGGTATTCCTGAAGAAATTCAACAAGCTATTTTTGAACCATTTACATCTAAAAGAAGCGGTGGAACAGGATTAGGATTATTTATGGCTTATCATACAATAACTAATATTCATAAGGGGACAATTTGGTATGAAACCGAAAAAAATAAAGGAAGCACATTCTATATCAAATTACCCATGTTAGAATAAAAAAATATTATTTAGGATAGTAGCACATATTAAAAATCGCCCCATTAAAAATAAATAGTATTCATACGCTAATTACTTTCACACCTGCTTGTAATTCTTCGGTTAGTATTGGTCCCAT
>CAYZDC010000136.1:0-4201 GCA_964477045.1 uncultured Tissierellaceae bacterium
ATTCTAAATTTTCATTATATTTCATCTCTGTCTTCATAGGATTCTCCTTTTCATAATATTATACCATTATATATTAATATATACAGTATATTCTATATTTAATAGATTTAAAAAGTGTGTTATAATTGAAATAGGTATATTAATAGTTTCCAACTTATGTAGTGTTTAATCTTATCCCTAATGGGTAAGATGTAATAGAGTCAATAAATAATAAAATAAAATTTAAATTTAATTAGGAGGAATATTATGGCTTCAGAAAAGTTATTAACAGCTTTAAATGATCAATTTAATTTCGAATTATTATCAGGGTATTATTATGTAGCAATGGCAGCATATGCTACATCAGAAAATTGGAATGGTATGGCACATTTTCTTAATGAACAAGCAAAAGAAGAGTACGAACATGCAATGAAATTCTATGAGTTCATAAATGATATGGATGGTAGAGTTTTAACTCAAGCTATGGATGCACCTAAAAATGATTATAACTCATTATTAGAGGTATTCGAAGCAGCATTACATCATGAGCAATTAGTTACTTCTAAAATCTATAATTTAATGGATATGGCAAAAGAAGAAAAATGCTATGCAACCACTGAATTTTTACATTGGTTTATAGAAGAGCAATTAGAAGAAGAAAACAGTATGAAAGATATAATATTTGCATTGGAAGGTATCAATGAAAAATTCCATGGCTTATATATGCTAGACAGGGAATTAGCAAAAAGATAATTACATTTAAAGATAGGTCTAAGGGCCTATCTTTTTTGTTGACTTATATATCTATATATTCTAATATATAGATATATGGATAGAAAGGAGATTTTCATGCAAATAGATAAAAAAATATTAGATGAAAATGCAAAGGTTCTAAAAGCATTAGCACATCCTACAAGACTATGTATTGTCAAGGGCTTGTTAGATCAAGGTTCAAATAATGTATCTTATATTCAAAGCTGTTTGGATATACCACAATCTACATTATCGCAACACTTAAGTCGTTTAAAATCAGTAGGTATCATTGATAGTGAAAGAAATGGCACAGAAGTATATTATAAGGTGATAGATCTACAGGCAATAAAAATTGTTAGGGCTATTTTTGAAAAATAAAAACTAGGAGGACTATTATGAATAAAAAGATTTTAATTATAGGTGGAGTAGCAGGAGGGGCAACAGCTTTAACACGTCTTAGACGATTAGATGAAAATGCTGAGATTATTTTATTTGAACGGGGAGAATACGTTTCCTTTGCAAATTGCGGTTTGCCATATCATATAGGTGGTACCATAGAAAAAAGAGAATCTCTTGTAATACAACCTAAAGAAGTTATAGAAAGCAAATTTAATGTAGATATACGAATTAATTCTGAAGTATTACATATACTAAAGGATGAAAAGAAAATTCAAGTAAAAGATAAAATAAAGGATGTAATTTATGAGGAAACTTACGATTATTTAATAATATCTACTGGATCAACTCCTTTAAAGCCACCTATACCTGGAATAGATTCACCAAATATATTTAGCCTTTGGACTATACCTGATACAGATAAAATAATATCTTTTATAGATGAAAAAAAGCCAAAGCGTGCTACAGTTATTGGCGGGGGTTTTATAGGAATTGAAATGGCTGAAAACTTACATGAGCTTGGGCTAGAAGTATCAATAGTCGAAATGCTTGATCAAGTAATGGCTCCTTTAGACTTTGAAATGGCTCAAACTGTTCATCAGCATTTAAAGTCTAAGGAAGTGAATTTACACTTAGGAGATGGGGTAAAATCATTTGAATATAATGATGGAATTACTATAGTTACTCTCCAATCTGGAAAGCAGGTAGAATCTGATTTAGTAATATTATCCATAGGAGTAAGACCAAATGGAGAATTAGCTAAAGATGCAGGCTTAACACAAAATCAAAGAGGTGGAATAGTAGTAGACAAATATCTAAAAACCTCTGATGAATTTATTTATGCCATAGGAGATGTAATTGAAGTAGAAGATTATATAAATAAAATCCCTACCATGATTCCACTAGGAGGACCAGCCAATAAACAAGGGAGAATTGTTGCTAATAATATAAATGGAGAAATCACTGAATATACGGGAACTCAAGGGACCAGTATAGTTAAAGTCTTTGATTTAGATGTTGCAACAACTGGAGTAAATGAAAAAACTTTAAACAAGCTAGGAAAAGAATATAAGAAAGATTATTTAATATCTATAGTTCATGTTAATGCACATGCAGAATATTATCCAGGTGCTTTACCTATAACAATTAAATTAATATATGACCTTTCTGGGAAAGTATTGGGTTCACAAATAGTTGGCTATGATGGAGTAGACAAAAGAATAGATGTAATTGCAACGGCTATTAGATTTAATGGTACAGTTGATGATTTAATGGAATTAGAATTAGCTTATGCTCCCCCATATTCTTCGGCCAAAGATCCTGTTAATATGGTAGCCTTTGCTGCAGACAATCAATTAAAAGGAAAAACTAGATTAATATTGTGGAATGAGTTGGAAGGCTTAGACCCAGAAACAACTACTTTCTTAGATGTTAGAATACCTGTAGAAAGATTGGTTGGAGGTATTGAAAGTTCAATAATTGTACCCTTAGAAGAGTTGCGAAATAGGTTAGGAGAATTAGATAAAGACAAGTTAATTGTAACCTACTGTTCTATAGGATTAAGAGGCTATGTGGCAGATAGAATATTAAGGCAAAATGGATTTAATTCTATGAATTTGGCAGGAGGATACAACACTTATAAGACTATGTTTTTAAATGATGAATTGGATCATGAGGGGCCAAAGGCTTTCAGTGATTCAGGAGTATCTATAAATGAGAGTATTACTTTGGAATCTGAAGAAAATAAAAGTGCTTCAAATAAAATAAGTGAAATAGTAGAATTAAATGCCTGTGGATTATCTTGTCCTGGGCCAATAATTAAAGTTAATGAAAAGATGAAGGATTTAAAAGAAGGAGACCAACTTAGGGTATTAGTAACAGACCCAGGATTTATAAGTGATGCTAAGGCCTGGAGTAAAAATACTGACAATACTTTTGTAAGCCATACAAAAGAAGGAAAAACCATAGTAGCTGTATTAGAAAAAGGCTTGAAAGATAAAGAAAAGGCCCCTATTGTAAGTGAAAACAAGAAAGATGAGAAAACAATTGTAGTGTTTAGTGGTGATTTAGACAAAGCCATAGCAGCATTTATAATTGCAAATGGTGCTACTTCTATGAATAGTAAAGTAAATATGTTCTTTACCTTTTGGGGACTAAATGTATTAAGAAAAGAGAACTCTGTAGATGTTAAAAAAGATTTCATCAGCAATATGTTTTCTAAAATGATGCCAAGAGGAAGTAAAAAGTTGGGAATTTCAAAAATGAATATGGGTGGATTAGGTTCTAAAATGATTAGAAAGGTTATGAAGGATAAAAATATATCATCTTTAGAAGAGTTAATCTTATTAGCCAGAAATTCAGGAGTAAAATTTATAGCATGTCAAATGTCCATGGATGTTATGGGAATAACTAAAGAAGAATTAATAGATGGCATTGAAATCGGAGGAGTGGCTACTATGTTATCAGATGCCAATGAATCCAATGTTAATCTTTTTATCTAGACAATTTTACTGTAATAGGGTAAAATAAATATAGTAGATTAGAATTAATTTTCGATTAATTCTAATCTATTAATAATCCAGGCTGAAAGGCCAAAAATACAAAGGAGGAGTTTCATGAACGCAATGACTCAAGATAACTTAAGATCCGCATTTGGTGGAGAGAGCCAGGCACATATGAGATATAGAATATGGGGACCTCATGCTACTAAAGAAGGATTTCCAGTAACAGGAAGATTATTTATGGCAACTTCAGATGCTGAACAAGTACATGCAACATTACACTTTAAAGCACTTAAAGATGTTTCAGGTGGTTTTGTAGTTACTTCAGGGGCTGAATTCGGTCTATCTACTACATCAGAAAATCTTGTAGGAGCAATAAATGGTGAGTTACATGAAGTTAATCAAATGTATCCAGCTTACATAGCAGTTGCTGAAATGCAAGAAGAAAAAGCTGCAATTCAAGCCATGAAATATGCTATAGAAGCAGAAAAGGTTCACGCTGAATTGTTTACAAAAGCAAAAGAAGCTGTAGATCAAGGTAAAGACTTAGAAGCTGAAGTAATATTACTTTG
>CAYZDC010000137.1:0-4125 GCA_964477045.1 uncultured Tissierellaceae bacterium
GCTATCCCGTTGTGAAAGGCAGGTTTCTCACGCGTTACTCACCCGTCCGCCGCTAGGACAGTTAGAGTTTCATTTCGAAAAATTCCACTCTAAAAGCCTCGCTCGACTTGCATGTGTTAGGCACGCCGCCAGCGTTCGTCCTGAGCCAGGATCAAACTCTCATTTAAAATTAAATTAAATGCATCCAAACTTATGCAATTTCCAAAATCTTCGATTTTGTGCAATTGTAAAGTTTGGGAAAGTTTGCCTGTGTTGCTCAATTATTTGCTGACTTCATTTTGTTTCATGTTTGTTTCTTTAATTCAAAGTATCTCACACTATTTAATTATCAAAAGTTCAATGTCTCCTTCTTGAGGCGACTTACTCAGTATAGCATATACTGAATATTTTTGTCAACCACTTTTAAAAATTCTTTTTTTATCTTCTTGGTATCTTCGAATCTCCCTAAGTGCGACTTGTCTATAATACAATAAGCTTTAGCCAATGTCAACACATAAATGTATATTATTATATTTTTAAAAAAATAAACTCCCTCTATATAGAAGGAGTTATATATTCATAAATATTTTAATCTTATATCATTGTGTCATTTACTTCTTTTCTCAATTTCTCAAGTATCTTTTTCTCTATTCTAGAAACAGTCATTTGGGAAATATCTAAATTGTTTGCTATTACAACTTGAGTTTTCTTATTAATATATCTGTCTATTAAAATCTCTTTTTCTATATTGCTCAATTTTTCAATTATCTTCATAATAAAATCATTGTTATCAATTTTACTAAAATATATATCTTCTTCTCCAATAATGTCAGCCAGGTTTATATCCTTATCATCATTATTTGAGTCATAGGTTATGTCTAAAGATTGTGGGGTATATACTTTACTTGCTTCCATGGCCTCTAATATTTCTTCTTCTGTGGTTTTTAGATATTCTGCAATATCTGCAATGGTAGGAGATCTTTGTAATTCTTGAGCTAAGTGTATTTTAGAATCGTTAATCTTTTTAGACAATTCCTGTATTCTCCTAGGTACTCGAATAGTCCAACCTCTATCTCTAAAATACTTTTTTATTTCTCCTATGATTGTAGGGGTGGCAAAACTTGAAAATTCAAAACCCTTGTCTATGTCATATCTATCAATAGCATATATAAGTCCTATTGAAGCCACTTGATAAATATCATCATACTCAATTCCCCTATTAGCATATCTTTTACTTAATATCTCAGCTATATAGAGGTGTTTTTCAATAAGGATATCTCTTGTTTCTTTATCTCTATTGTCAGAATAATATTGAAATAATTCTCTTATATTATCCTTTTCTATTTCTTTTTCTGTTCTATCATCTTTGACATTCTGTTTTTCCATAGAATACCATCCTCTATTGTATATATTTGGTCATTCTTATACCATTATTATAATATTCAACAGTATCCATTAAAGTCCTTATTATTAATAACCCTAATTCTCTTTCATGACTTTCATCTGTTCCCTCAGGTATATCTTCTAATACATCTGCAACCTCTATAGTGAATTTCTCATTATCTACTTCAAAAATTATCATAATTTCTTCTTTATTACTAAAGCTTAATACGTTGTTACATGCTTCTCCTATGCATACTTTTATATCATCAATTTCATCAATATTCAAATTCAAGTTAGAAGCAATTGATGAAGCAGTAAGCCTGACCAAACTAATATAATCTGCTTTTTTAGGAATCTTTATATTAATAATATCTTTACTCATCTATTTCACTCCTAATAATAAACAGTTTATCCAATTCTGTAATTAAGAATAGTTTTTTGATATTAGGTTTTATATTGTGTATATATATATTGTTATCCTTTTCTTTTACTTTTCTAAGTATACTAATAAGGGCTCCTAAACCTGTACTATCTACATATTCTAATTTTTCAAAATCTATCTTTATGTCACTATTTCTTGATTCAAATGCATTTACTACTTTTTCTTTGAAATTTGGTGAAGAAAATATGTCTAATTCTCCCTCAGGTCCAAATACCCACATGTTCTCTTTTTCATCAAAATTAATATTAATATCTAAACTCATGCTAATCCTCCTCGAACCTTTGAATTTTATAGAAACACAACCTTAGTTTATAGTATTTATTCCTTATTGTAAAGGAAAAACACTAGGGTATCCAAATTTAAGTCTGGATTCCCTAGTATGCTTATTCTGTTTCTTCTACATATTTTGCAACAGCCACTACTTTGTCATCTTTAATCTTCATCAAAGTAACACCTTGGGTGCTTCTTCCCATAATGGATATTTCATCAGCTACTAGTCTAATAATAGTACCTCCTTGAGATATCATCATTATTTCATCATTTGCATCTACTACTTTAGCTGAAATTATATCTCCAGTTTTATCTTTTATATTATATGTTTTTAATCCAGTACCGCCTCTTCTTTGAACCTTATATTCATCTAGTGCGGTTCTCTTTCCAAAACCTAGTTCAGAAATTACCAACAAGTGTTTATCTGCTTGAACCAGATCCATGGCTACTACATTATCACCTTTTCTTAGGTTAATAGCTTTTACACCCATGGCATTTCTGCCCATTTCTCTAACATCTGTTTCATCAAATCTAATAGCCATACCTTTTTCTGTTACAACTATTATTTCTCTTTTTCCATCTTACGTCAATTAGCTCATCTTCATCTTTTAGGCTTATGGCAATTATTCCATTCTTCCTAATGTTCTCAAACTGATTTAATTTAGTCTTCTTAGTGATTCCTTCTTTGGTTATAAGAATTAAATTACTTTCTGGATCATATTCCGAGATAGGTATTATTGCAGATATTTTTTCTTCTCCTGTAAGGTGTAATAAATTAATAATAGCAGTTCCCTTAGCATGTCTACCACCTTCAGGTATTTCATATCCTTTTAATGAAAATACTTTACCCTTATTTGTAAAGAACAAGACTGTATCATGTGTAGATGTGATAAATAAATCCTCTACAAAGTCTTCATCTCTTGTAGTTAATCCAATTATCCCTCTTCCACCTCTTCTTTGTGTTCTATAAGTGTCTTGAGGCATTCTCTTAATATATCCAAAGTGAGTTAATGTAATAACTATATCTTCTTCAGCTATCATGTCAGCTAAATTTATTTCATCTGCAGAAGGTAATATTCTAGTTTTTCTATTATCTCCAAATTTATCTCTTATTTCTATTATTTCTTCTCTTATAATATTGTATAAAAGTCTTTCATTTGCTAATATTTCTTTTAATTTATTTATTTCTTTTATAAGATTTTCATATTCTTCATCTAATTTGCTTCTTTCCAGACCTGTAAGTCTTTTTAATCTCATATCTAAAATTGATTGAGCTTGTATATCTGATAATCCAAAAGTAATTATTAGGTTTTCTTTTGCATTAGCATCATTATCTGAGCCTCTGATTATTTTTATAACTTGATCTATATTATCAAGAGCAATTCGCAAACCTTCAACAATATGAGCCCTAGCCTCAGCTTTGTCTAAGTCAAATTGAGTTCGTCTAGTTATTATGTCCACTTGATGAGCTATATAATGAGTTAGCATTTCTTTTAAATTTAATACTTTTGGTTCACCATCTACTAAAGCTAACATTATAATTCCAAATGTTACCTGAAATTGAGTTAATTTATAAAGGCTATTTAAAACTATATTAGGGTTAGTATCTCTTTTTAGTTCGATTACCATTCTCATACCATCTCTATCAGATTCGTCTCTTAGATTTGATATGCCTTCTAATTTTTTATCCCTAACATATTCAACTATTTTTTCAATTAAATTTGTCTTATTAACTTGATAAGGAAGTTCCGTTACAACAATTCTCATTCTTCCCCTATCATATTCTTCTATTTCAGTTACTGCACGGATTTGTACTTTACCTCTACCAGTTCTATAGGCTGATTTAATTCCTTCATAGCCCATAATAAATGCACCTGTTGGAAAATCAGGTCCTTTTATAGCTGTCATTAATTCTTCTATATCTGTATCTGGATTATCTATTAACATAACTATTCCATCAATAGTTTCTCTTAAGTTATGGGGTGGAATATTTGTAGCCATACCTACTGCTATACCTGAAGATCCATTTACCATTAGATTTGGAAATCTAC
>CAYZDC010000138.1:0-4095 GCA_964477045.1 uncultured Tissierellaceae bacterium
ACAAACATTAATTACATCTTTAAAGTAATCTGCAACTTTATTGAAATTATCAAATATAAAATCGGTACGACAAATATCGGTAACTAAGTTTAATATATATTCTTGACGCTCCATAGGTGTTACAGAATCGATAGCATCAAATGCATCTTGTTGCAAAACAACAAAATCAATCAACTCTGATTTCCAATAAGTAACATGATACTCAACTGGAACTCCATCGTCACCCAGAATATTTATTTGTTCTGCAATCTCCTTACCTCGCAAGAGGTTTACTTTTATTTCATTTACCTTATCTATCCAATCTTCTGAAATCTCCTTATTGATATATTCTTCAAACTCGGGATACTCAATGTATTTTGAGTAGGAGTCAATAGGGTTGACAGCTGGATAACGTTTTCTATCTGCTCTATCTTGCTCCAAAGCATAAAAACAACGTGCTACTTTTTTAGTATTCTCAGTTACTGGCTCTTTTAAGTTACCTCCAGCTGGAGAAACTGTACCAATAAATGTGATTGAACCAGACTCGTCGTTATTGAGAACAACGTGACCTGCCCTACTATAAAAGTTAGATATAATTGATGATAAGTCCATCGGGAAACCATCGGGTCCGGGAAGTTCCTCCAAGCGGTTACTCATTTCGCGCAATGCCTGTGCCCAACGAGATGTGGAGTCAGCCATAAGTAGAATTTTCAAGCCCATTGCCCTGTAGTACTCACCAATAGTCATTGCCGTATATACAGAAGCTTCACGAGCTGCCACGGGCATGTTGGATGTATTGGCAATAATGATGGTTCGCTCCATCAACTTGCGTCCTGTGTGTGGGTCCTCTAATTCGGGGAATTCCGTGAAAATCTCAACCACCTCATTGGCACGTTCACCACAAGCAGCAATAATCACAATGTCAGACGCAGCTTGTTTAGATATGGCATGCTGCAACACAGTTTTGCCAGTACCAAATGCTCCAGGAATAAAACCTGTGCCACCTTCCACAATTGGATTGAGGGTGTCAATGGTTCTTATACCTGTTTCAAGTAGTTTGTATGGACGTGGCTTGTTTTTGAAGAAGGTGATAGGTTGTTTCACAGGCCAGCGTTGAATCATATTGAGTTCTATTTCTTTGCCATCCTTATCTTCAACAACGGCCATAATATCATAAATATTATATTCGCCTGCCTCAGCTACACTTTTCACAGTGTATTCGCCTTCCATTTTGAAGGGGAGCATTATCTTGTGTGGCTGAAAGTTTTCATCAACTTCGCCCAACCATGCTCCTGCCGAAACTTTGTCTCCTTTTTTTGCTAATGGCTTAAATTGCCAAAGCTTCTCCTCGTTTAGTGGAAAAGTATATTGTCCTCGCTTCAAGAATACACCATCCATCTTATCGAGGTCGTTCTGAAGTCCGTCTAAATTTCGCTCCAACAGTCCTGGTCCTAAAACTACTTCGAGCATGTGGCCTACAAATTCTACTTCTGCATTGATAGCCAATCCACGAGTGCTCTCAAAAACCTGAACGTAAGCACTTTTACCAACTACTTTAATAACCTCTGCCATTAGTTTTGTATCGTCCAAAACTATATAAGCAATTTCGTTTTGCGATACAGGACCATCCACTTCAACTATAACTAAGTTGGAGATAATTCCTTTTACAATTCCTTTTGTTGACATATATATATGTGTGTGTTGTTTCTATTTCCTATTTTATTATTACTCTTCGTCGGGCACTATTACATCTTTCTTCATATTTGCAATGAGCTTGCGAAACACGCGTTCACCTTCTTCAGCATTGAGCTGTACCCAACGCTCCAATATTTGCAACTTGCACAAATAGGAAAAAAGATATTCTATATCGAAATAGTCGAAGACTGTGTTTACGTCCAACCAATCCCAGCGAAATTTATCAATCTTGCGCTCTCGTTCGTATATATCAGTCTCTTCTGATATTCTAACTATAGCCTCATAGTAGTCTAACTCTTGCTCGAGTCCGAAATCTCGAGAACCTGAATTAGCCCGTATTGTTTTTGCAATATGATTGTTGCCAACCACCACTTGCTTTACATCTAATCCGTATTTACGACTATATATAGCCGCCAATAAGTTTCCTATGTTTAAGTTGAGAGTGAACCACTGCGAAACCAATGTATTTTTCACATTAGCCCCATAGTCCGTATAGAGAGAGGTGAGTATGTCTTCCCAGTTTTTGCTTTCAGACTCAGCATCTTCTTTCAACCATTGTCTTATGAAGAGCTCAAAGATATCGGGCATATCCTTGTTGATCACACCTTCGTTTTCTTGAATGGTTTTGATGGTGCTTAAAATATCTTCGCGAGAGAAAACACTTGTTTTTTCTATTTTAGCTTCTTTGTCTATAAGAAGTTTGAGTAGATTGTCTTTGTCTGCCTCTAAAAAATATTTATCAATCAATTTTCTATCGTCGGGCTTCAACTCATCGTAAAGAATCTCTTTAAACTCGGAAACAGTAAACGGAAGTTTCGTACTCTCGAAAGAAAAATCAGGGAGGCCTGCTACAAAATAATAGTATTGATTTTTAAACATAGAATGACCTTAAGTAGTTAGCGATAAGAAAATTAGAACAGTAGTTTTTGAATTTGAGGACGAAGGAACTCTTTAAAGTATTCAACAAATTCTTCCTCGCCAAATTTCACTTTATAAGTTCCATCAGCGGGTGCAATTTCAAATCCTGTCTTTAATCCGTTTACCGACTCAATTTTCAACTTATCGTCGAGAAGCGATTTGGCATTGGCTCGAATATAGCTCTCCAATTCTTCTTTGTTTTCAACACTCACAACCATTTTTTGTTTCTCTGCCCAATTCTGCATGAGGCTGGTTATAAGTTTTTGCATAAACACTTTGTCATTTACAGCAGCTTTCACACTTGATGTTGACAGTTTTTCGGTTATTATATTTGTAACCTCAGTTTTCAAAGCTTCCAATGCTTGCGAAGCATATAGCTTAAGCTCAGACTCTGCATTGTTATTTACTTCTGTCGATTTTTTGGTTGCAGCATCTATTATTTGTTGCGCTTTGCTGTTTGCATCATCAAGAATTTGTTTTTCTTTCTTTTGTGCGTCTGCTATAATCTTTTCGGCCTCTGCGTTTCCTTTTTTCACTCCCTCTTCGTAGAGTTTAGAAGTGAGTTCTTGAATTTTATCCATAATATTATCGTGCTGTTATTTATATCGTTTCTAAGGTAATAAATCTTAATAGACAAAGATATAAAAATTTATTGTCCGTAAAGGATATATGCATTGCAAATAAGATATAATTAGATGTTTTTATTATTTAACACAAATAAAATATGCTATTTTTGTGCGATGGATAAAAAAATATTTAGGCTTGCCCTTCCCAATATAATATCTAACATAACAGTTCCCATGCTTGGGATGATAGATATTGCAATTGCGGGTCATCTGGGTTCGGCCATTTATATAGGTGCAATTGCTTTGGGAAGCAATATTTTCAACATGGTTTATTGGAACTTTGGTTTCTTGCGAATGAGTACCAGCGGGTTTACTGCTCAAGCTTATGGTGCTCGCAACTTTGGCGAAGCCATGAATGTGCTCATACGCTCATTGGTTGTTGCAATAGGGTTGGGACTTTTGATATTCAGCCTGCAAGTTCCAATTGAGAAGATTGCGGTTCGCTTCATCAAGTCAGGGCCAGAGACCATAGCAAACGTACAATATTACTTCCGAATAGCTATTTGGAGTGCCCCAGCTGTGTTGAGCATGTTTGCTTTTAATGGTTGGTTCATTGGCATGCAAAACGCCAAAACACCTATGGTGATAGCCATCATCAACAATGTTTTAAATATTGTATTGAGCTTTACTTTCGTATATGTCTTTGATATGAAAATAAAAGGGATTGCTTTAGGTACAGTACTTTCGCAAATTATAACACTGCTTATTACTTTAGGGTTTTGGGCGCGTTACTACCGAAGATTGCTTGTATATATAGACCTGAAAACAATACTTGACACCACTGCTCTCAAATCGTTTTTCAAAGTAAATAGCGATACTTTTATCCGCACGTTTATGCTAACGCTGGTAACAACATTCTTCACCTTTGCATCGTCTG
>CAYZDC010000139.1:0-4088 GCA_964477045.1 uncultured Tissierellaceae bacterium
TTGTAATTAAGGCTCTAGCAATAGCTACTCTTTGTCTTTCTCCACCAGATAATTCATCTGGATAAAATGATAGTTTATCTTCAATACCAAGGGAAGATATAATTTCATTTAATCTTTCTTCACTAGGTTTTTTCCCATCTAAATGTGCTGGCATTAATATATTTTCCAATACATTGTGTTCAGGAAGCAGGTTAAATGATTGAAAAACAAAACCAATTCTTCTACGCCTTAGAAGAGTTATATCCCGATCATTTTTATCAAATACTGATTCTCCTTCTAAAAACATTTTACCCTCTGTAGGTTTATCTAAGGCTCCTAAAATTTGCAATAAGGTAGACTTACCTGAACCACTTTTACCAATAATGGCATAAAAGTAACCCTGTTCAATCTCTAAATTTATCTCCTTTAAGGCTCTAACTTCTAATTCTTCTTGACCGTAGGTTTTACTTACATTCTCCAATTTAATCAGACTCATAAATTTCACCCTTTCACCTTGTTTAACTATTCAAACTTCTAATATTTTCCACCGGTTGCTTTCTTAATATTTTGCCTAGTGGTAAATAGTATGTTAATACGGTAATAATAAAAAATAATATAGTAATAATAATATGAATATTCAAAGGATACAACCACAATCCATTCTTCATATTTATTATAAATGGACCACTACCACTTACTGTAGTGCCAACTACTATAAATAACAGGAGTATATGAGCTAAAATTATAGATATTATCCCATATAAAATCCCTGTAAGAAAATATAGTTTTTTAAATTGTCCACCCGTAACACCAATTGCCTGGAGAGTGCCTATACGCTCTCTTTCCTGCTCTAATTTTGATATGGTAGTGTTGTATAAGATTATTAAAGCTATTAAGGCCACAGACACTCCTAGGATGGTAATAATTGAAGCTATTCTAAATCCTTTATTAAATATTTTGTTATTCCCTTCTATATAATTGGAAAGTCTAGATTCCTTTTCTATAGCAAGTCTTTGGAGTTCTACCTGTACCTGAACTTGGTCAGCCTTCTTATCCACATCTACATAAACCCATGTCTTACCATATCTTGTAGGTGTTAGGCTTTGAATTAAATATTTTAAGTTTTCTGCAGTTAAATTTCCTTTTCCTGAAATAGTTGCTGGATATAAGTCTGTAACAAAGTTATAAGATCCTATTATTACTGGGGCTTCAACAGTTCCAGCGAATGGCCATAGTCCTATTTCAGGGAAATAATTGATTATTCCACCAACTTTTACTTGATGAAAAGCCACATCATTGGTTTTAACGTCTCCTTCTAATGATTCGGTAGGTACTGTAAGGTTAATCTTATCTCCTACTAATAGGCTATTATCTTTCAAATAAAATTCACTATTTCTGAAATCATAATTTATATTATATGTTTTGCCATAATCTAAAAGTTGGCTTATTCTGGTTTTCTTGTCTGTATTTTCTATTATGCTATTATCTTGGATTGTCTTTATCTCATTATTATCATTATTATTATAAGGATAGTAGTGAGGCATAAGTAGGATTACTTCTTTGCCTTTGTTAAATTCATCTATATTGACAGTCCCACTAGTAATAGACTCCTGCAGCTTTGTAAATACATCATCTTCTGAACTCACACTATAAGTATTTACCACCGCTGCATCTCTAACAAGGTGTATATTATTTTCATCTAAATTTTCATAGTCTAAACTATTGGCTCCGAAGTGTTTTGGGATTAAATAGGCAGGTAAAATTTGTTTAAATGTAGATAAAATTTCATTATTATCTATTCCTTCATACCAAAGAAAAGCATGTTCACCAGCCTTGTATAAATCTGCTCTATTGACACCAGGGATAGATTTTAGCTCTGATACAAACTCTGGTATTTCCCGATTTCTCATTCCATAATCAAATTCAAAGCCATAATCTGGCTTAGAAGTTACTACCACCTTATCAATATAATCTTCAAATGCTAAAAAGCTTAAGAAAGTAGCACTTAATAAGACAAATAAGCTTATGGTATATAAACTTAAAGTTAATAATATGTTCCCCCTATTAAATCTTGTGTTTCTCCAGGATATTCTGCTAAAGGTTTGGATTTTCATATCAAGTCCTCCAAATTTAACCTTTAACTTGTCCTTAGCAAATATTTTTTTATGTTTTGGAGCTTTGGAAATATTTCCAGTTAAGGGTACCTTCATAGATTTTATCATAGGTATTGTCATACCAATAATCACTGATATAATACCCACTATTAAACCAAGTGCAGTTAGGGTGTAATCCAAATAAAAGTTTAAGTCTCCTCTGCCTAAATTATTCATGACTATTAAGATTAATTTTACTATTCCTAATCCACCTATTAAACTAATTGGTATACAAAACATCAAAAGATAAATAACTTCCCAAATTAAAATTTCTCTAACTTGTTTGTTTGTGGCCCCAATAGCTTTTAAAAGGGCAATCTTCCTTGTTCGTCTTTTCATTTGAGTAAGATATATTTGGAAAACTGAAAATATAGTAGCAATAAAGATAAAAGCTAATATACCATAAGTTAAAGTAGATTCTGTAGATCCTGCTGTTTCCGGATATGCAAAACTATTCTTTCTAAGATTTATAAAATCAGGCTTATATTTATTGTAAAATTCATCTGCTGGTAAATGGGAATGGATAAAATAATTAATGGGGATGCTATAATCACTAACATCCAATTCTTCTGTTTTAAGAAACCCTTCTTCTATAAATAACAGACCTGCATCTTCCAAAACAAATGAATTTGCCACAGGATAATTTTCTAGATCCCAGACATTGCTATAGGTTTGAACTATTCCAGACACTACCATATCCCTTGTAATTACAGCTGATTGGCTTATTATTGTTCCATCATTTTTTACTTGTTCAATATTGTCTTCAACAACTTCTCCTGACCCACCAAAAGAATAATAGAGATAAGATGTTTTGATAACAACCTTTGTTCCATTAAACACTTCAAGGGTTGGCTCATTTCTTCCAATTCTATTAAAGTTTAAAGAATATAAGATTTCCCAAGGTGTTGGTTCATGCTCTTCTAATCCCAGCTTTTCTCTTTCACTTTTAAAATATTCGTAGAATAATCCTGTTTTGTTTTCAAAGGTACGAGCATCTAATTTCTTCAACTGTTCATTGTGAGCAGCCTCTCCATCTTCTTCTAATAAAGGTACCACTATTTCAACAGGAATTACATCTCCCACTTTTACATCCCTTGAAAAATAGCTAAGTTGATTAAGCTCTATTGCTATTTCATCCACATTTTCTGGCAATCGTCCTTCATACATTTGAAAATGTGCTATATCAGTCAATTCTTCATTTATAGTACCAACAAATCCAACAGTGGATGATTTCCCAAGTATTTTGCTTTTACCTATTAAATCTATATCCTCTATCGCTTCAAAATCTTGTTCTATGTATTTATCACCATTTAAATAGGAGGCTTGCCATGTGCCAAACATATTAGTTCTTTGTATATTTTTAGTCCGTTCAGAACTGGAATAAAATACTGTTGCAATTACAATAAATAAAAATGATAACAATACTACAAAAGATAATAAAAATGTATCTTTTTTACGGCCTTTCATGCCAGAAATGGCGATTTTTCTAATCATATGTATATTCCCCCTGGTGCAGTATTTCACACAATATACTAACTATATATGAAATAGATTATTTGTTCAACTAAATTTTTGTTAAAAAAATTAAGCTACGTCACCGTAGCTTAATTTCTTATTTTACTGCATATATATAATCTAGTATTGTACCATCTCTGTATTCAGATAATCCAATAACTCTTGATGATTTTTCTATTGGTTGTGGTTTGCCCATTATGCTTTCAGCATATGCTTGTAATTCCTTAATAGGAGTTATTTCTAATTTTGCCCCTTTGAATAATTCTATTAAGTCCCCTCTAAGTGGGTTTACACAAATTCCTCTTTCAGTTACTAGTATATCCACTGTAGTTCCTGGAGTAGTTATTACGTCTACTCTATCTTTAATAAGTGGTATTCTGGATGAAAATAATTTGGAAACTATAATGGATACTTTACTTCCTGCTGCTGTGTCTTGGTGAC
>CAYZDC010000140.1:0-4060 GCA_964477045.1 uncultured Tissierellaceae bacterium
ATCTCAGAGTTTATATATTTTCTTTCCCCACTTTCATCTTCTTTTATTATTATTCGTGTACTATCTTCACTTAATTCGATTTCCTCTATAGTAATTTTACTATCTTTAAATTCTAATATTTGAGGCAAATTATCGTAATCTATTGTATAACTTTGAGAGCCTTTTGTTCGAGCTTTATAGTTAGTAATTATTAAATCTATTTCTTCAGGATTCTTTAAGTAAAGACTTTCAATTTTGTATTCTCCTTCTTCATACTCATTGTCAGGATTAAGGAATGTAAAATTAAAACTTAATTTCGATCTTTCATAGGTGTCGCTTTTGCTTTTAATTAAAAAATTTATATTTTCAATATAATAATCCTTTTCCTTATTATAAGGATTTAATCCATATTGAATACTTGTAGCAGTTGGTGCTATTACTATTTGTTTTATATCTATTTCTTGCCCATCCATATCTATTGTTTCATTTACTTGGTAAGTTGTAGATTCTACTACTTCTACTGGTATAGTTAAGTTCCAATTGCCAGCTACTGTCATTCCATCATTTACATATGGAGCTGGGGTTGTAATTACTTGTAAATTATCTATTTGTATATCAATATTTCCTTTTTCTTTGGCTAATGGGTTTGTCCAAACCATTAATCTTATTGTATTTTCATCTTCTGCATATATTTCAGAGTACAATGGCTCAAGGTCAGACATTATTTGCATACTATCTCCCCATAATTTTTCTGATGAAATATCCCCGCTTAGTGATAAGCCTTGGATATCCTCTCTTCCTGTGTAATTTTTTGTTGGTGAGTACTTATTATGGTCTTTTAAGTCTTCTATTTTCAAGAGTATAATAGTATTTAACTCATCAGATATTACACCTTCTGCAGTTATTTTAATATCTTTATCTATAGTTGAAATATCCAGCTTTTGCCCTATGCCATTATCTAATAGGTCTTCCCAAGCTGATTCTGTTATCTTACTGGATTTTTTCCAACCTTCCATAAGTCCAAATAAATCTGTAGCTACAGCTGTTACTACTAATAAAAGTGATAGAGCAATAGCTATTAATCCTGTTCTTGTGAATCTCTTTACCCTTTTTCTTCTTTTTATATTTAAGTCTAGTTCTATAGCTTTTGATGTATCTATATTGTTTGAATTATCTGTAACATAATCTATAGTAGATTTTAATTCTTCATACTCTTCCATACAAGTTCTACAATTTTCTAAATGCTCTTTTATTCTAATATTTTCTTCAAGAGATAGTTCTCCATCTATATATGAGATTAACTTTTCTTCCATATCTTTACAGTTCATAGTTATCCTCCTTTAGTAGTTTTCTTAAGTCCCGTAAACCTCTGTATATTCTAGATTTAACAGTTCCTATGGGGA
The DNA here is from genome assembly GCA_964477045.1 of uncultured Tissierellaceae bacterium. Taxonomy (GTDB): domain Bacteria; phylum Bacillota; class Clostridia; order Tissierellales; family Tissierellaceae; genus CAYZDC01. Next base: position 1,383 of record CAYZDC010000140.1, read on the forward strand.
TATCTAATATTTTGCCTATTTCTTCTTGGCTGTATCCAGAAATGTATTTTAAAACGACTACTTCTTTATATATTTCATCAATGCCATTTATTTCTTCAAAGAAATTGTATTGGTCTCTATAATTACCATGTATTTCTATATCTTCTTCAGGTATTACTCGTTTTCTATCTCTTAAAGATTTTCTACATTCATTAAGTAATATACTAATAAACCAAGTTTGGAACATATCAGGTTTTCTAAGTGATGTTATATTTTCATAGGCAATTATCATAGTGTTTTGCAATACATCTTCTATGTCTGAATGATTATATAAATAAGACCAACAAATCTTATATAGCTTGTCTTTATTATCCTTAATCCACTGATTTATTGCACCAAGATCTCCTTTGACTATTTGTTTTATTAATCTTTTATCTTCTAGATCTATAATATTTATCCCCTCCTCTACTAATTAGATTAACTAAACGGGTAAAAAGTTCCCGGTAAATGAAAAAAAGTCGGCATGGAAGCCGACCAATACAAATCTTCTAAATCTCTCTAAATATTATATTAGCATTTTCATCCATAGCATCTTCAAAAACCTTTACTAATTCTCTACCATAGTCACCTAGGTTTTCATAAAGTGCTTCACTATTTAATAGGATAATTTCTATTGGACTGCTTATTGTGGTTAATAAGTCCCATAAAGCATCTAGGTTATTTCCGTAATAATCTGGAAATTGTAATTTTCTTTTTAAGTAGTCATGGGCTGATTTGTTGTACCTCATTCTTTTTCCATTTAAAATTGTAATTTTCATATTTACCTCCCATTAATATAGTTGTTTAAAACTTTTATAGTGGTCTTTTGTATAAAATATTAATCCATCATTTGAATAAACTAATCTTTCTGCTCCTCTGTAGCCACCTTCATAGTTTACATCACATTCATAATAGGTGCGTCCATTTTCTTTAGGTAAAAGTCCTTCTCTATTGCCAAATTTGTCTCCACCTATGATTCCCTCATCTGTTACATCCCAAAGGTTTCCCTTGCTACTATCCCAACCTAAATCCATAGCTTGTCTTTTGGTTAGATAGTTAGATGGCAGTTTTTCATAGGTATGGATGTATTCAGCTACTTCTTCTGGAGTGGTATATACTCCATCTTCTGCAATGGTTTCAGTTTTAATAGTTTCATTTATATCTTTGTTTGGTTGCTCTACCGTAGGTGCAGGTTTGCATCCAAATAATGAGAAGGTTAAAATTAATATTAATAATATTGATAGTGATTTTTTAAACATGTTATTCCTCCAGGTTAGATTTGTCATCCTGAGACAATCAGTATATTCAATGCTTTCGAAGGGTCTCTGTTTTTATAAGAGTAGATTCTCACGCTACGACGCAGAATGACAAACAAGTCAAATGAATAAACTTATTATGTAAAAAATCTCAAGCTAATTAAATCTTGAGATTTTTAATTTGTTTTTTTATTCTTTACCTACCATTACTGAACTTGCTTTGATTATAGCAAATGCATCGTCTCCAACTTTTAGATCTAAGGCTTCACAGGATCCAGTTGTAATACTTGATACAACTTCAACACCATTTACATCTAAAACTACTTCTGTGGATACTGGTCCTTTTTTAACACTTTTGATTTTACCCTTTAATTGATTTCTTGCTGAAAATTTCATATATAATATACCTCCTATTTTTTTTACCTGTTTTAGCGTCCAATTTATATATACCCAGATTATATTATTCTATTCCAATCACCAAAACATTAGGACCAGCAAAACTAGCCCCTAGGAATTATACAATGGATCAAAGTTACATTCATATAGATATGATAATTATGATTTGATTTCAATTATTTCGGTTTGGATTTCATCTCCTATGGTTATTATTCCAAAAGTTCTTTTTCTATCCCATTGCCTAGGTAAGGAAGGGCTGCCTGGATTCATTATTAACACATTCCCCTCTTTTTCTATCAAAGGGATATGAGTATGCCCATATAGTATTATATCTGCACCTAGTTCCATCCCTTTTTTAAGAAGAGTATCCCTATCATAGCTTACATAATGCCTATGTCCATGGGTTAAAAATAATTTTTTACCATTAATTTCCACTAATTCATCTTCATTAAAATTCCTTGCTGCATAATCTCCATTACCCTTAACTGTTAAGAATTCTATGTCCAGCAAATTAGCAATCTCTTGTGCATCTCGAACATAGTCTCCTAAGTGAATTAACAAATCTGGTTTTTCTATAGATAAAGCTGCTTCTAAAAAGGCCTCATTATGTCCATGAGTATCACTTACTACTATTATTTTCATCTATATCATCCTCTAATAGATTTGTTAATATTTTCTTCATTTCTTCTAGTGCTCGAGCTCTATGGCTAATCTTATTTTTTACTTCTTTTCCTAATACAGCAAAGGTTTTGTCATATCCATCTGGAATAAATAGTGGATCATAGCCAAATCCTTTATCTCCTATTAGCTCAAAACCTATATTTCCATGGAGTTCTCCATTAATGGTAATTACTTCTTTGTCTTCAGTTATTAAGGTGATTACAGTTAAGAACTTGGCTCCCCTATTTGAAAGTTCTATATCCTTCATAGCACCTAATAGCTTCATATTATTTGCCATATCATTTCCTTCAAAGCCTGCATACCTATTGGAATATACACCTGGATCTC
>CAYZDC010000141.1:0-4002 GCA_964477045.1 uncultured Tissierellaceae bacterium
CATTAATTATAACTACAAAATCCCCAGTATCAACATGAGGAGTATATATCGGTTTTGTTTTACCACTTAGAATAGTTGCTACTTCTGTAGCTAATCTACCTAATACTTTATCTGTAGCATCTATTAGATACCATTTTCTTTCAACTTCATTAGTTTTTGCCATAAAGCTCTTCATTATTTTCCCTCCTTATAAACAGGTTATTAAATCCTTGAGTAGTATAGTAAAAAAGTTTCCGGGCTCTTTTATGAAACACTCTAATCTATTCTAATACAAGCAACTATCAATGTCAAGACGTATTTTTATCAATAATAAACTTTTTGTAAGTATAGTCCTTGGGCTGGTGCTGTAGGTCCAGATAAGCATCTTTTTTTACCGGAAAATATATGGGGTAAGTCTTCTTTTCTCAATTTCCCATTGCCAACTAGTATTAATGTTCCCACTATAATTCTAATCATGCTTCTCAAAAAACTACTGCCTACTAATGTTAGTTCTACGAAGCTGCCTTTTCTTTTTATATCAATTGAATATATGGTTCTGATAGTATCCTTTACAATAGTTCCCTTGGTCATAAAACTTCTAAAGTCATGGGTTCCAATTAGGTATTGGCAAGCTTGTTTCATTTCATCTATATTTAGCTTATTTATAATGTGATAAGAATAATTCCTATTTATTGCACTGGGCATTTCATTGTTCCATATAATATACTTATATTGTTTTCCTTTTGCTGAAAATCTGGAATGAAAATCTAACCCTACTTCTTCTGAACCTACTATTGTAATATCTCTAGGAAGTCTCATATTTAAAGCATATTTAAATCTTTCAGCAGGCAGTTTAGAATTTGTATAAAAATTTGCCACCTGACCTTTAGCATGAACTCCTGCATCTGTTCTTCCAGAGCCTATTATATCAACATACTTACCAGATACTTTTGTTAATGCTTTTTCTATCTCTTCCTGAATAGAATTCACATCTCTTTGATTTTGCCATCCATGATAGTTTGTACCATCATATTCTATTGTTAATTTTATGTTCTTCATCTTTAACTCCTAAATATATCTTGTGGAAATAACAAATCCAAAGAAAACCATCATAAGGACTAATGTAACTACATCTTTTACCCTTAGCTTTAGTTCGTTTAACCTAGTCCTATGGTCTCCACCTCTATAACATCTAGCTTCCATTGCATTTGCCAATTCATCTGCTCTTCTAAATGCATTGATAAATAGGGGTACCAATAGGGGTACTAAATTTTTTGCTCTTCTTAATATATTGCCTGATTCAAAATCAGCACCTCTTGCCATTTGTGCTTTCATTATCTTATCAGTTTCTTCCAAGAGTGTAGGGATAAATCTAAGTGCTATTGTCATCATCATTGCAAGCTCATGAGCTGGTAAACCAATCCTTTTAAACGGGTTTAGAAGCTTTTCTATAGCATCAGTAAGAGCAATAGGTGAAGTGGTCAATGTTAACAAAGAAGTTCCTGTAATAAGAAGTATAAGCCTTAGGGCCATAAAGGTACCCAGTCTTAAACCCTCTTCGTATACTCTCAGAGGTCCTAGCCTAAATATAATATTATCTCCTTTTGTTAAAAAAATATTAATTGAAAAAGTAATCAAGATAATAAATATCAATGGTTTTAAACCCTTTAATATAAATTTAAAAGGCACTTTGGAAATAGCAATTACCAAAATTATAAACCCAAAAATAAATATATAGGGTATAAAATTATTAATAAAAAATAAAGAAGTTATATATAGACCAATTATTAGAATCTTTATCCTAGGATCCAATTTATGGATAAAAGTTTCTCCTGGAAAATATTGACCAATGGTTATATCTTTAAGCATCTCTTTTTCTCCTTAGATAATTCATTATTTCAACTTTAGCCTCTTCTACTGTTAAAATATCATCTTTAACATCATTACCTTTGGCTTTGAAATCTCTCATAAACTGGGTAATTTGAGGAATTCCAAGACCTAAGTTTTCTAATTCATCTGCCCTTTTAAATATTTCACGGGTTGGACCATCCATTGCTATGGTTCCATTATGCATTACAAGAATTCTATTTACCATTTTTGCCACATCTTCCATACTATGTGAAACTAAAATAATAGTAATTCCCATATTATTAAATAAGTCTTTTACTTCCCCTAATATCTCATCTCTTCCATGAGGGTCTAGCCCTGCTGTTGGCTCATCTAATATTAATACTTTTGGTTTCATAGCTATTACTCCAGCTATGGCTACTCTTCTTTTTTGTCCCCCACTTAATTCAAATGGTGACCTATCCTTTAATTCTTCAAAGTCTAACCCAACTGCTTCCATAGCATTTTTTATTCTTTCATGAATTTCTTCTTTATCTAAGCCTAAATTTTTAGGCCCAAAAGCAATATCTTTGTAAACTGTTTCTTCAAACAACTGATGCTCTGGATATTGAAATACCAGTCCTACTTTTTGCCTTAAGAGTTTTAAATTTGCTTCTTTTTTTACAATATTTTCTCCCTCAACAAATATATCTCCTGAAGTTGGTTTCATAAGCCCATTTAGATGCTGAACTAAGGTAGATTTTCCAGATCCAGTATGTCCTATAAGGCCTATAAAGTCTCCTTCTTCTATTTGAAGGTTAATGTTGTTTAATGCTTTTATCTCAAAAGGGGTTCCTGGACCATATACATAATTTAAATCTTTAATTTCTATTATCATAATTGTTCCACCAACTCCTGGACAGATAGTATATCTGCACTAATTTGAATTCCTTCTTTTCGCAGCTCATATGCCAACTCTGTAACTTGAGGTACATCTAGTCCTAATTCTTTGATTTTATCTACCTGACAAAATACTTCCTTAGGTGTACCTTCCATTAGTATTTCCCCTTGGGACATTACTAACACTCTATCAGCTTCTACAGCTTCATTCATATAATGTGTGATTAAAACAATAGTTTTGCCTTCCTCTTGATTTAATCTTTTTATAGTATCCATTACTTCAATTCTACCTGTAGGGTCTAGCATAGCAGTAGGCTCATCAAAGATAATGCAGTCTGGTTTCATAGCCAGGATTCCTGCAATAGCAACTCTTTGTTTTTGTCCACCAGAAAGCAAATGTGGTGCATGCTTTTTATAATCACTCATATCTACTATGGCCAGTGATTCATCTACTCTTTTTCTGATTTCTGCTTGGGGTACTCCTTGATTCTCAGGGCCAAATGCCACATCCTCCTCAACAATAGTAGCCACTATTTGATTGTCAGGATTTTGAAACACAATACCAGCACTTTCTCTAATATCCCATATTTTATCTTCATCCCCTGTATTCATGCCTTTTACAAAAACTTCCCCTGAACTTGGCATTAATAGTCCATTCATCATTTTTGCTAAAGTAGATTTCCCTGAACCGTTATGTCCAATTATAACTAGGAATTCGCCCTTAATTACATCTAAACTCAGATTCTTCACAGCAGTTTGTATGCTGTCATCTATAAGAGATTTATATTCATAGGTTACATTTTCAATTTTTATCATGATTTCATTCATCTTAATCCCTCTGTTTCAATTTATTTCCTTATCCAATATAACATAAATTCAGTGAATAGTTAATAGTGAATAGTGAATAACTAAAAGATCTTTTATAATTTTAAACTAATTATAAGCTGACAACTAAATCCTATAGTAATCATACTTACCCAACAATATGGACAACTATTCACTATTCCATATTAGCTTTGCACTCCGAATTTATACCCTGCGGGGACAAGCTAATGTTGACTATCTTCGCTAAAACAAAAGGGACTAAGCTTTAACTTAATCCCAATCCCTTATACTAATTCAAGTAATGCGATTTCTGCTCCATCTCCACGGCGAGGTCCCATTTTTAAAACTCTTGTATAACCGCCATTTCTATCTGCATACTTTGGTGCAATTTCTTCGAATAGATTTTTAACTACAGTTTCATCATATACATAAGCTAAAACTTGTCTTCTAGCGTGTAAATCTCCTCTTTTT
>CAYZDC010000142.1:0-3970 GCA_964477045.1 uncultured Tissierellaceae bacterium
TGAAAGAGGTAGAGAAAAAAGTGGATGAAAAGAAAATAGAAGAAACATTAGATATTGAAGATATTGTAACCATAGATGATTTTGATAAAATCAAGTTAAAAATAGCAAAAGTAACAAACTGTGAAAACCATCCTAAAGCAGATAGGTTATTGGTTCTTACACTTAAAATAGGTGAAGAAACTAGACAAGTAGTATCAGGGATAAAACAATGGTATACAGCAGAGGAATTAATCGGTAAAAAAGTTGTAGTTATAACAAACTTAAAACCAGTAAAATTAAGAGGTATTGAATCTAAGGGTATGGTTTTGGCTGCAGAAGATAGTGAAGGTAACCTATCATTATTATCTACCCTGGATGATATTCAAGACGGAGCTACTATTTCCTAGGAGGCAATATAATGTTAATAGATAGTCATGCACATTTAGATGATAGAAGATTTAATGATGATAGAGATATGTTAATAAAAAACTTTAAAAATAATAATATTGAATTGGTAATAAATATAGGGGCAGACTTAAAGACCAGTGTAGCTTCAGTTGAACTAGCTGACAAGTATGATACTATTTATGCAGCAGTTGGAGTTCACCCTCATTCAGCCAAAGAGGTAAATACTTTGGTAATGGAAAATATAAGAGAATTAACTAAAAATAAAAAGGTTGTAGCCATAGGAGAAATAGGACTAGATTTCCATTATGACAATAGTCCTAGAGATGTACAAAGAAAATGGTTTATAGAACAGCTGAAACTAGCCAAAGAATTAGACTTACCAGTTATAATTCACACTAGAGAAGCTTCACAAGAAACCTATGACATATTAAAGAACAATCAAGATGGCACTGTAAGGGGGGTAATGCACAGCTTCTCAGGCAGTGCAGAAATGGCCAGCCTATATGTTGATATGGGCTTCTACATCTCCATAGGAGGCCCTGTGACCTTTAAAAACGCTAGAGTAGTAAGGGAAGTGGCTGAAGCAGTACCTTTAGACAAACTCCTAATAGAAACCGACTGCCCATACCTAACCCCAGAACCCTATAGAGGCAAAAGAAACGAACCAGTATATATGAAATATACAGCAGAAAAAATAGCCCAGGTTCGTGGAATTAGTTATGATGAGGTAGTAAAGGCAACAAATAGAAATGCGAAGAGATTGTTTAATATAAAAGATTAATTAACAAAGCGCAATGAGCTCTGCACTCCGAATTTATACCCGCGGGACAAAACCCGGACCGACGAGGGCGTCGCTCCCTACAAATAAACCATTTATACCTGTAGGGAACGGTGCCCTCACCGTTCCGAATCTTTTGAATTGGGTTTTTAATCTTGAATTGTGCATTGTGAACTGTGAATTTTCTTTAGGAGATGTAATTATGATAAAAGAAGTAATTGTAGTAGAGGGCAGAGATGATATAACTGCTGTAAAGGCTGCTTTAGATGCAGAGGTTATTGCTACTAATGGTTTTGGATATAAAAAGGAATTTGTAAATACCCTTAAAAGCATAGGTGAAAGAAGGGGTATTATTATACTTACAGATCCAGATTATGCTGGAGAGCAAATTAGAAAAGATTTGAGTTCTAAAATACCAAATTGCAAGCATGCATTTTTAGCCCAGGGTAAAGCCCTTAAAAAAGATAATATAGGTGTGGAAAATGCCAATAGCCAGGATATAATTGAGGCTATTAAAAAAGCTAGACCACAAAATGTAAAGCGAGAGATTAGATTTACAAAAGATGATTTAATCCAACTAGGACTATCAGGAACACCTGATGCTAGAAATAGAAGAGATTTATTAGGGGATATATTGGGAATCGGATATGCAAATAGCAAACAATTTTTAAATCGCTTAAATAATTTTGGAGTTTCAAAAGAAGAGTTTATTAAAGCAGTAGAGAGGATGGAAAAACACAATGGATAATCAAAAGCTATATTCTCCAAGGTATGTAAAAGAATTACTATCAAGCCATGGATTTTCATTTTCCAAAAGCTTGGGTCAAAACTTTTTAATTGATGGTAATATAGTTAGAAAGATTGTAGCCCAGGCAAATATTACTTCTGAAGATTATGTGTTAGAAATTGGACCTGGAATGGGGACCCTAACAGAAGAGCTTGCTTTAAATGCAAAAAAAGTAGTAGCAGTAGAATTAGACAAGTCCTTACTGCCTATATTAGATGAGACAGTTGGCAAGTATGAAAACCTTGAAATAATATCAGGGGATATTTTAGATGTTGACTTGGACAAATTAATCCAAGAGCGATTAAATGGAGGACCAGTTAAAGTAGTAGCTAATCTTCCATATTATGTAACTACTCCAATTGTAGGAAAACTTATAGAAAGTGGAGCAAATATTGATTCCATCATAGTAATGGTGCAAAAAGAAGTAGCTGAAAGAATGGCAGCAGGTCCTGGAAGCAAGACCTATGGGTCTTTGTCTGTTTTTGTAAACTTTTATACTATTCCAGAAATCCTAGTCAAAGTTCCAAAAACTGTATTTATGCCTCAACCAAAAATTGACTCGGCAGTAATAAGATTAAAGATGAAGGAGCAGTTACCAGATGTAGATAGGGAGCAATTTTTCAAAGTAGTAAAAGCTGCTTTCTCAAAAAGAAGAAAAACCATATTTAATGCCCTATCCACTTATGGCTTTGATTTAGAAAGAGAAGAGTTTAGGGAATATCTTTTAAAGGCAGAGATTAAACTTGAAGAAAGAGCAGAAAACTTAAGTGTAGAAGACTTTATTAAAATTAGTACAACTTTACCTCCATTAAACATGTAAAAGATCCAGGTTTAATCAGGAGGTTTTTTTACGCTTGTTTGTTGAAAAAGTGGAAAAGTGATACAATAAAGCTAATAATAAGTTTCTTTAGTTATACAATAAGAAAGTGGGAGTGGAGTAAAAATGAAAAACACCAAAGATAAGCTTCCTTGTTCTGGTCATTCAATTGAAATACAAGAATTAGAAAACATAAAAAATAGTTTTGAAATAGAAGAATATATTGGGACTCTATCAGGAATTTTTAAAGCCATGGGAGATCCTACTAGATTAAGAATTATTTATTCCCTATCTATTTCACCATTATGTGTATGTGATATAGCCACATTATTGGATATGACCCAATCTTCCATATCTCATCAATTAAAGATCCTAAGAGACCTGAGGATTGTAAAATTTAGAAGAGAGGGTAAATTAGTAATTTACTCCTTGGATGATGACCATGTGCTTAAGATACTAGCAGAAGGTATTAATCATGCCAAGCATAAATAATCTGATTAATCCAAGATTCTTTGGGTAATATTTAAAGGAGATAATCATTTTTTAAAATAGAAAATTAAATAAGTATAAGTGTATATTTATTTAAGGTATAATGTACTTAATTTAAGGGGGGATTTTAGTGGGTGAAGTAATAGTATATTCAAGTAATACTTGTCCATATTGTACACTAGCTAAGAATTATTTAGAGGAAAAAGGTATAGCCTATATTGAAAAGAATGTTCAAACAGATAAAGAAGCCAGATCGGAACTGATGAATATGGGTCATATGGGTGTACCAGTATTAGTTATTGATGGAGAACAAATAGTAGGTTTTGACAAAGACAGACTAGAAACAATATTAGATAAAAGAGCGTAAAAAAAATGGAAGAGAGTGATCTCTTCCATTTTTAATGTTTTATTTATTTAATGCTTCCATTAATGAATCTAGTTTTAAGCCGTGAACCATTGCTGCTTCTTCAAGACTTTCCATTTGGCTTGAAGGACAACCTACACAGCCCATGCCAAATTGCATTAAGATTTCTATAGCTTCAGGTTTCTTCCTGATAAGTTCGCCAATAAGCATATCTTTTTTAACTTCCATCTATCTTACCTCCTTAAATTTCTTCTAATATATAGTAACATAAATAATATACCCATACCAGTACTATTATATCATATTTAAAAATAAAATACATAGCAAAACATAAAATATTGTGAATTG
>CAYZDC010000143.1:0-3969 GCA_964477045.1 uncultured Tissierellaceae bacterium
GTATTTTTTGTGGTAGCATTTTTAGTAATCCCTAAATCCTCATCAGAAATAAAAAGATTGGTTAATAACATGCCTACTTATTTTGAGCAAATTTCTGTAATGATAGACAATGTTTACACTAAATATTATTCTACCCTTGGTGAACTGCCACCTATGTTTAAAGGCATTGAACAAGCCATAGTGGACAATATTTCAGGTGTAGAAACCGCATTAGCCAATGCTCTTAAAGGATTTATAATGGCAATTATACATACACTATCAAAATTTGTAAGTATAGTTTTAACTCCAATTCTTACCCTATATTTCCTAGTTGATAAGGATTTATTCAAAAGAAAGATTAAAAAATTAATGCCAGACAAGTATAGAGAAGATATAATGTACTTAGCAAATAAAATTGATTATTCCCTTTCTCGTTTTGTAAGAGGCAGACTTTTAATGAGTTTGTATGTAGGAGTATTTACAACAGTAATGTTATTAATAATGGGTATTGAATTTGCCTTTGTAATTGGGTTTATAACTGGAGTTGCAGATATTATTCCTTACATTGGACCACTAATTGGATTTATTCCAGCTGTATTCTTTGGATACCTATCAAGTCCAATAAAGGTATTATGGGTCAGTGCACTGTTTGTTTTAATACAATGGGCTGAAAACAATATATTAGCTCCTAAGATTATAGGTGAAAACTTGGGAATGCATCCTCTTATTATTTTACTTTCCATAATTGTTGGGGGAGGCATATTTGGAGTCTTTGGAATGATCCTATCAGTTCCAATAGTAGCAGTATTTAGAATTGTATTCCGATTTGCTAAAGAAAAAATGAAAAAAACCAGTACTATAAGCACTATAGAAGATTAATTGACAAAATAGCCATTTTAAAATATAATTTAATAAGAAGATAAAGGTATACCTCCCTTAAAGGGAGGATTTTTTTAGTAAATCAAATATCGATGAGGTGTTAATTATGAAACAATTAGGATTGCACGAAATTAGACGTGAATACTTAGATTTTTTTAAAGAAAAAGGACATTTAATAGCTCCAAGTTTTTCATTAGTGCCTAAAAATGATAAATCCCTGCTTTTAATCGGAGCAGGAATGGCACCCTTAAAGCAATATTTTACAGGAGAAAAGACTCCACCTTCTACAAAAATGGCAACTTGTCAAAAGTGTATTAGAACAGGAGATATTGATAATGTGGGCAAAACTGATAGACATGCTACATTTTTTGAAATGTTAGGAAATTTTTCCTTTGGAGACTATTTTAAAAAAGAGTCCATAGAATGGGCTTGGGAATTTATGACCAAGAATATGGAAATCAAAGCTGAAGACATTTGGGTAACTGTTTATCTTGATGATGATGAAGCTTTTCAGATTTGGGAAGAGCATATTGGAATACCTAAAGAAAAAATAATCAGATTAGGAAAAGCTGACAACTTCTGGGAACTAGAAGTAGGACCTTCAGGTCCATGTTCAGAGATTTTTGTAGATAGGGGACCTGCTTATGGTTGTGGAAATGCAGACTGTAAACCGGGTTGTGAATGTGACAGGTTTATTGAAGTATGGAACTTGGTATTTACTCAGTTTGATAAAGATGAAAAAGGAGTATATCATCCACTGCCAAATCCTAATATAGATACAGGTATGGGATTAGAAAGAATTACAGCAGTTCTTGAAGGTGCTAACAATATATTTGAAATAAAAGAAATTCAGAAAATTCTACAAGAAGTAGAAAAATCGAGCAACTATAAATATGGAACAGACAAAGAAAAAGATACTTCAGTTAGGGTAATCACAGACCATGCTAGAGCTATGACGTTTTTAGTAAGTGATGGAGTATTGCCTTCTAATGAAGGCAGAGGCTATGTATTAAGAAAATTAATACGTAGAGCTGCTCGTCATGGAAAACTTTTGGGAATTGAAGGTACATTCCTATCAAAGGTAGTTCAGGTAGTTATCAATTCATGGAGTGTAGAGTACACAGAACTTAAGAGGGATGAAGATCAAATAAAACGAATTATCCGTGCTGAAGAAGACAAGTTCCAAGAAACCATAGATCAAGGGATATCCATATTAGAATCCTATATTGATGAAATGGTAAAAATGGAAGAAACTGTTTTAAGTGGAGATAAAGCATTTAAATTATATGATACCTTTGGTTTCCCATTAGACTTGACTAAAGAAATATTAAATGAAAGAAATCTTTCTATAAATGAAAATCAATTTAACATAGATATGGAAGCTCAAAGAAATAGAGCTAGAAGCGCTAGAGATGACAGTGATAATATAGGATGGACATCTGGTGAAGGCAGTCATTTATTTGATGGACTAGAATCAGACTTCAAAGGATATGACACCATTAGCTTAAACACAAAAGTTCTTTCATTATTTAAAGACAATGAAAGTGCACAAGCTTTATATAAAAATGATGAAGGAATTATTGTCTTAAAAGAAACACCTTTTTATGGTGAATCTGGAGGACAAATTGGAGATATAGGTACAATTTCAAGTGATAGCTTTAAAGCCCAAGTAAAAGACACTGTTCATACAAAAGGTGGACTTACTTTACAAAAGGTAAAGGTTTTAGAAGGCAAATTATCTCTAGGAGACATGGTCCATGCTCATGTGGATAAAGGGAGAAGAGATGCACTAAGAAGAAACCATACAGCAACTCATTTGCTACACAAAGCCCTAAAAGAAGTATTAGGAAGCCATGTTAATCAAGCTGGGTCACTAGTAATGCCTAATAAACTTAGATTTGACTTCACACATTTTGAAAGCCCAAGAGATGAAGAAGTAAAAACTATAGAAACTATTGTAAATGAAAAGATATTAGAAGCTTATGATGTTCTTACAGTAGAAACTTCACTACTAGAAGCACAAGAAATGGGTGCTGTAGGATTATTTGAAGAAAAATATGGCGATAAGGTAAGAATAATAAAAATAGATGACTATTCCCAAGAATTATGTGGAGGAACTCATGTAAAAAATACTTCTAATATTGGACTATTTAAAATTACTTCAGAAACAGGAATAGCTGCAGGAGTAAGAAGAATAGAAGCCATAACAGGTTCAGCAGTTTATGAATATTTAAATCAAATGGAAAGTGAAATAGAAGAAGTAAGCAATATATTAAAAACCAATAAAGAAAACTTGCTAGATAAAGCAAAATCATTAACAGAAGACTTAAAAGAAAAGGACAGAGAAATCGATAGCCTAAAAGGCAAAATGGCTACTAATATAGCAGATGATATATTGTCTTCTAAAATAATGGTAGATGATGTAGCCCTAATAACCTACAAAGTCTCAGATTTAGATATGAATAGTTTGAGAAACTTAGGTGATGAAGTTAGAAATCGCTTAGGTTCAGGTGTAGTAGTATTAGCATCAGTAGTAAAAGATAAAATATCCTTTGTAACCATGGTAACCAAGGATTTAAACATCCAAGGAATATCAGCAGGCAATATTATAAAAGAAGTAGCAAAAGCTACAGGCGGCAGCGGTGGCGGCCGACCAGACATGGCACAGGCTGGAGGCAAGGATACTAGTAAGATTGATGAAGCATTGGATATGGTACCGGAATTGATAAGGGGCATGAAAAAATAGATTCCTCATTACATTCAGAATGACAATAACGGAACGGTGAGGTCACCGTTCCCTACGAATATATAATTGTAGGGAGCGACGCCCTCGTCGGTCCGCATAACAATCACTAGTGGTTGTTTGTCATTCCGAGCAAAGCGAGGAATCTAATCTTTAAAATCTTTTATTGTCAATCCTCAATTGTCAATTGTCAATTGCTTTACTTGTGGTATAATATAACTACGGGGGTGTTGGTATGAATGATAACATTAATGAAACAATGAAATTTGAACCGCCTAAAGAAGTAGTAGCAAAACCAAAGGAAATATTAGATGCAGTAGTGGTAGCTCTTAAAGAAAAAAACTATGATCCTATTGATCAAATAATTG
>CAYZDC010000144.1:0-3954 GCA_964477045.1 uncultured Tissierellaceae bacterium
CTGTGGAATCTATAACTGATATGACAGATGTAATCAAACTAATTAGATTTAGATTGCCAGAAGGAGAAGAAATTAACTTTAAAGCAGGCCAGTATGTACAACTTAAGGCACCAGAATATGAAGGTAATGATGAAGAAGTATATAGGGCATACTCTATAGCATCCAATCCATCGGATAAGAACCATATAGACTTGGTCATTGGATATGTAGATCAAGGTGTAGCTACTACTTATGTTCATAGACATTTACAAGTAGGAGATGAAGCTCATATAAATGGTCCTTATGGTGATTTCTATTACCAAGATAGCGCCTGTATTATCCATATTAAACCATATGGAAGAGGAAAATATTCAAAGAAAGGCAACTTTCTACTTTGGAGCTAAAACTCCTAGTGATTTATTTATGTTAGACTATTTCAAGAGATTGGAAGAAACATTATTTGATTTTAAATTTGTACCTACACTTTCCAGGGTAACTGAAGAGCAGAATTGGACTGGAGAACAAGGTAGGGTTAATAATGCAATAGATAAGTTGATAGTAGATGGTGACAACAAAGAGGCTTACCTATGTGGTAATGCACCTATGATAGATTCTGTAATAAAATCCTTAGTGGCAAAAGGAATTTCAGAGGAACTAATCTATTATGATAAATTCTAAAAAAAAGAGTAATCTTCGGATTACTCTTTTTTTGTGGACTATATCTACTGATTGTATGATATAATTAATTGAAAGATTAATAAATATCTTAGGGGGCAAAAATGAAACTAGAACTTTTTGATTTTATTGATGATACATTGTTGTTAATAGAAGAAAAGACCGATGAACTAAATGCTGTAGCGGAACAATTAGAAAAGTTTTTTAATGATAGTTTTTTTATAAAAGATCATTTTTTAAATGTAAATTATAGAATTAAATCTTCAGAAAGTCTTAGAGAAAAAATATTGAGGCATAATTTCTATATTAAATATGAAACACCAGAAAACTTGGTACATAATCTTTCTGATTTAATAGGTTTTAGAATTGAATGCAGATTTATTGAGGATGAAGAAAAGATTTATAAGGATATAGTTAACCTGTTTAAAATAGAAGAAGAAGATGGTTATTACTCTAATCCACTTAATGGAAGCATAATGTTGAAATTAGATGAACCACAACCTCAAATTCAAAAAAATGGTTTTGAGATTTATAAAATTGATGGAAGATATAGTAAAAACGGCCTTATGGTAAACTTCGAACTTCAAATAAAGTCTCTTGTTAATGTTTTCTGGGGAGAAATTGACCATAGAGTTTTGTATAAGAATTTTAACTATATGTTAACGGAAGACTTTTTTAGAGACATAATGAGCTCCATAAAAGACAACTTAGCCATGATTGATAGACAGTTAATGTTGGTATTTAATCATTTAAATGATATGGATACTTCAAATGCAGTAACTAAAAAAAACCAACTACAGTCACTACTTTCTAAGATAATACATGATATTTATATTGTAAAAGTAAGACAAGAAATTGGATTTGTAGTTGATTTTAAAAAGTCTACAGATATTATAGTTAATTATATATTTATGAAAGGCGGACCTGAAGAATCAGAAAATTACAGTAGTAATTTTATAAGAATCTTAAATAGGTTAAACGATATAGGAAATAGTGAAATAAGCTTCAATAATTATATAGATTTTGATAGGCAAATCAGTTTTAATGATGAATTTACTAGAAAAGTAGGAAAAGAAATACTAAATACTATTAATAAAGACTTTAGATGGAATTTATTTTTTAGAATAATTTATGAAATAGAAGGTGGGAACCATGCTGATGACTTTGAAGGCTTTATTATTTATTTAAGATACAGATTCTGTGAAAATATTAAAAAAGCTCTAGAAATTAAAGACTTAGACCCATCACAAAAGGAAGAAATTCTAGACAGTGTAATGAATAGTATAGCAGAAAGTTTTATTAAAGATATAAATATTGATTATATAAATGATTGTAGCATTATAAAGTTAAACTCCAGTGTAAGTAAGTTATTGAAAAATATCAATACCTATGATGATTGGAAAGCATCAAAAGAAAATATCACCAATAATATATTAAATCATATTTATTAGTAAAAACCCTATCTCTGAAGAGATGGGTTTTTTTTATTAAATAAATTAGTTAGAGAAATAGTTTGAAAACTTCTAAAATAGTGACTGGAATCACTGCATTTTTTAACTATTGCATATATAATTAAGCCAAGGATACAAATAGGATAAATAGGAGATGATTTTGTTGAAATATTGGGATGGATTTAAGAGTGGAAAATGGAAGGAAAATATAGATGTTAGAGATTTTATACAAAAGAATTATACTCCATATGAAGGTGATGACAATTTTCTTGCAAAAGTTAGTAATAAAACTCAAGAATTATGGGAAAAAGCAGAAAAATTAATAGAAGAAGAAATAATTACAGGTGAAATTGATATTGATACTCATGGTTTTTCAGGGATCAATAATTTTGAGCCAGGATATCTTGATAAAGAAAATGAACTTATAGTTGGATTTCAAAGTAATGCTCCCCTGAGGAGAATTGTAAATCCATATGGTGGCTATAGAATGGTAGAAAACTCACTTAATGCATATGGTTTTCAAATGGAGAGAGTATTGGAAGAATCCTTCAATAACTTTAGAAAAACTCACAATCAAGGAGTTTTCGATGCTTATACAGAAGAAATGAAGTCAGCTAGAAGGGTTGGACTGCTAACAGGACTGCCAGATGCATATGGGAGAGGTAGAATTATAGGAGACTATAGAAGAATTGCCTTATATGGCACGGATTATTTAAAAGCAGAAAAAATTAAAGATAAAAAGAACATTTCAGGTAATGCCAGTGAAGAAGTAATAAGGCATAGAGAAGAATTATCAGAACAAATTAGAGCAATTGATGAAATAAGAGATATGGCATTGTCCTATGGTTTTGATATTTCAAAACCTGCAACTAATTCTAAAGAAGCTATCCAATTCTTATACTTTGGATATCTAGCAGCCATAAAAGAAAATAACGGTGCTGCTATGTCATTAGGAAGAAATACAGCCTTTTTAGATATTTATATAGAGCGAGACTTGAAAAATAAAAACTTAACGGAAGAAGAAGCTCAAGAGTTAATAGATCAATTTGTTATAAAACTTAGGATGGTAAGACACTTAAGAACTCCTGAATACGATGAATTATTTGCAGGAGATCCGAACTGGGTGACTGAGTCCATAGGTGGCATGGGGGAAGATGGTAGAACACTGGTAACAAAAACAGCATATAGATTTTTGCACACTTTGACTACACTTACACCTGCACCAGAACCCAATATGACAGTCCTATGGTCAGTAGATCTTCCAAAAGCCTTTAAAGAGTATTGTGGGAAGATGACTATAGCAACTGGAGCTATCCAGTATGAAAATGATGATATTATGAAACCAATATACGGAGATGATTATGCTATTGCTTGTTGTGTATCTGCAATGAGAGTTGGTAAAGAAATGCAATTTTTTGGAGCAAGAACAAATTTAGCTAAAGCTTTGTTATATGCTATAAACGGTGGTCAAGATGAGTTGAAAAAATCCAAAGATGGAAAAATTATAAAAATTGTAAAAAATATAGATATTATGGAAGATGAAATTTTGGATTATGAAAAAGTAATGGCCAATTTTAATAGTGTAATGGAATACTTAGCAGTTCTTTATGTTAACACTATGAATACGATTCATTATATGCATGATAAATATGCTTATGAAAAAGGGCAAATGGCCTTGCATGATTCCCTTGTTCATAGATATATGGCATTTGGTATAGCTGGTATATCCATAGTAGCGGATTCATTATCTGCTATAAAATATGCAAAAGTAAAACCAATAAGAAATTCTGACGGTATTGCAATAGACTTTGAAATTCAAGGAGACTTTCCAAAATACGGAAATGATGAT
>CAYZDC010000145.1:0-3911 GCA_964477045.1 uncultured Tissierellaceae bacterium
TAATAACAGATCAAGATGCTTTTATAGATGTTGCCTTAACCTATGCAATGATAGGTTTTATAGCCACTATTTCTGTGTCTAAGTATATAGAAAAAGGAAAATTATTTTAAGGGGTGTTGGCATTGATTGAAATAATACAGACAACAATAGTTATTTTATTACTCTTATTAAGTAGTTTCTTTTTAATGGTAGGAACTATAGGCCTAATTAGAATGCCAGATGCTTTTTGTAAAATGCATGCTACTACAAAGAGTGATACCTTAGGAGCAGGTCTAGCTCTGCTGGCATTAATAGTTTACAAAGGATTCCATCCTATAAGTATAAAATTGTTTTTTATAATCTTATTTATATGGATTACAAATTCAACTGGAGCTCATATTATTGCTAAAGCAACTTACTATCGACAAAATAAAATAGAAAAGAGTTGATACAAAGATGCAGATACTAAACCTGATTTTAATAGTTTTCTTAATCATCTGTGCAATAGCTGTTGAAAGAACAAAGGACTTACTAGGGGCAATAGTTATGTTTACTGCCTATAGTTTGGTTATGTCTGTTCTATGGTTACTTTTAAGAGCACCTGACGTTGCAATGACTGAAGCAGCCATTGGGGCAGGTGTAACAACAATATTATTTGTAGGAGTTATTAGTAGAACAAGGAGGATGGAAAAGTGAAAAAAAAGCTGATTTTTATTTTACTAGGAATGGTATTGTTTTTACTCTTAACCAGTATCCCTGAAATGCCATCCTTAGGAGATCCAGCAAGTCCTGCATACAATGAAGTTGCCCATTACTATGTAGATAAGGCCATAGAGGATACAGGGGCTACTAATGTAATTGCAGCAATTATTACAGACTATCGAGCTTTTGATACCCTGGGAGAAACCATTGTATTATTTACTTCAATTGCAGCGGTTATTTCTGTATTAAGTGGAAATATACTAAAAGATTAGGGAGGGATATCTTTGGAACTAGATGATTTAATTGTTAAGACTGTTACTAGATTAATTGTCCCTTTTATTCAGTTATACGGTATTTTTGTTGTTTTACATGGACATGTTTCTCCAGGTGGAGGGTTTTCTGGCGGTGCTATTATTGGGGCAAGTATAGTACTTTATACATTAGCCTATGGATTGCCTAGAGGCCATGAGAAAGTCCCCCATAGGACTGCTCAAAAGATAGAAACCGGCGGAGTTTTTTGGTATGCCCTTGTAGGTTTAATAGGTATTGGTGCAGGAGGATCTTACTTAGCCAATAAATTCAGCGGCTTCCCTATGGGACAAACAGGTAGCTTGTTAAGTGCTGGTATGATTCCCTTAGTAACTGTTGGAATTGGTCTTAAAGTTTGTAGTACTATTATAACTTTATTTCATACAATGATTGAGGAGGATTGATTGTGGAGTATTTAAATGTAATTATAAATAATATTAATTATATTGGAGCATTTATTCTATTTATAATAGGACTGTATACTTTACTAACACATTCAAACCTATTGAAGAAAGTTATTGGTATAAATATTATGGAAACTTCTATTTTCTTGTTTTTTGTATCAATTGGCTATATTAAAGGAGCTAACGCACCCATTATAGATTTAACAAATGGTAACCTAACCTATATAAACCCCCTACCTTCAGCAATGATTTTAACTGGAATAGTTGTAGGTGTATCTGTTACTGCATTTGCACTAAGTCTTATAGTGAAAATCCACCAGGCTTACGGAACTCTAGAATTAGATGAAATTATGGAAATAAGGAGTGGAAAAACAAATGACTAATGTTCACTTTCCAGTCTATATATTACTCCTATTATTAATTTATGCAATCTTTATTCCCTTGTCAAAAGGAGGCTATAATAATAAATTCAAAATACAAACTGTAAGTGTATTAGCCATTGCTTGGGCACTTTCATCTACTTTACTGATATACGTTTTAAAAGAAGGATCTTTTATGTATAACTTTGGAAACTGGAGTCCTACAATAGGTATTCAATTTGCAGTTGATGAGTTTTCTGCATTAATGACATTTGTAGTTTTAACCTTAGCTACTTTAATAATCATATATTCTTTAAAAGATATTGAACATGAAATCGCAGAGCCCCAATTCCTTTCTTATTACACATTAATATTTTTACTTTTATTTTCTATGATAGGTATGATCTTTACCAATGACTTATTTAATTTATATGTGTTTTTAGAAATTCTATCTATAACCTCATATGGAATTATATCTATTAAAAGAAGCAAGGATAATTTAATGGCTACTTTAAAATATCTAATCATAGGAACTGTTGGGTCTGCATCAATACTTATAGGGATTGCCCTCTTATATATGGTAACAGGATATTTAAACATGTCAGAAGTCAATGGAGTAATTGGAGGAGCTTGGCAAATATATCCTCGTAATATTTTACTTTCTTTAGTCTTTATATTAACTGGATTAGGAATCAAGTCTGCCATATTTCCATTACATACATGGCTTCCAGATGCACATTCTAATGCCCCTACTCCATCTAGTGCCTTGTTATCTGGGTTAGTTGTTAAAATTTATATATTTTCTCAAGCAAAAATTTTATTTAGAGTAATTGGAATAGATATTATTCAAACTATTGGGGTGCCTGAATTTATTAGCTATTTTGCAATATTGAGTATGATAGCTGGGTCTATATTTGCCATAGGACAAAACGACATAAAACGGATGCTAGCCTATTCCAGCGTAGCGCAAATTGGATATATCTTCTTAGGCCTAGGATTAGCCACAGAATTAGGTCTTGGGGCTGCATTCTTTCATGTAATTACCCATGCTTTAATGAAAATTACACTGTTTTTAAGTGCAGGGGCCATTATATATAAAACTGGCAAACGAAATATAGATGACCTAAAGGGAATAGGCTATGAAATGCCTATTACTATGGGTGTTTTTACAATTGCAGCCCTAGGAATGATAGGTGTACCAGGGATAAATGGATTTATTAGTAAGTGGTATTTAAGCATGGCTGTACTAGATGCTAATAAACCTATATATGTGGTATTAATCCTAATTAGTAGTCTATTAAATGCTATATACTATTTACCTATTATTATGTCTGCTTTTCTAAAAGAAAATAAAGAGAGGCAAAATGTTATGGTATTAGATTCTTTACCAAAAACAATGCTTATTACAATGGTAACCCTAGCTGGGGCATGTATTATCCTAGGTATCTTCCCTAATATTGTAATGGATATTATTAAAAAGGCAGTACCAACATTTCTTTTTATAAACTAATAAAGAAGTTTTAAGCTATATAATAGAGACTAAATCAGTTTCATGGAGGCGATTAAAATGAAAGGCAGGAAGGATGAACGTAGAGCTTTAAATAAAATAGATTTTTTTACCCTTAATAGTATTATAGTTTTTTCTGCCTTACTAGTGTTGGTAGTAAGATTCATTTTTATGGATCCATATGTAGAAAGCTTAAATATAACAAATACATTACCCTTATGGATTATTATAATCCCACTAGTTTCAGGACCAATTCAGGTATTCATTGGAAAGAAATCTGAAAAATTAAGAGATGTTTTAGGGGTAAATACAACTTTCATTGTTTTTTTATCCCTTTTATGGATGTATCCTAAAGTAATTCAAGGCACTATGGTATATGAACTGGAAGGGCTTTTAGGATTAGGTTTGACTTTTAAAGTAGATATGCTGAGTCTAATTATAGCCTTAGCTGCTGCTATTCTTTGGGTTCTTGTTACTATGTATTCCCATGATTATATGCAAGTTGAGAACCACCGTAATAGATTTTATTTATGGATGTCTATTACCTTTAGTGGAATTTTAGGAACCCTTATGGCTGGGGACTTGTTTACAATGTACCTTTTTTTCGAAATGATGACTTTTAGCTCATATTTTTTAGTGGCTCATAATCAA
>CAYZDC010000146.1:0-3864 GCA_964477045.1 uncultured Tissierellaceae bacterium
ATTGGATATACTGTTATTGAGGGCAGATACAGCGAGTCTGCCGGACTTCATTATTGGAGCCTCGGTTTCCGCTGTATTTGTCCTTTTTTCTTTATTAAACTTCTGATACTCTTTTTCTCGCCTTTCAAATGCTTCTATGCTTATTACTACCATATCACCTTCGCCATTTTTTGTTATATAGACAGGTTCAGAAGTTTCACGAACTAAATTGGATATTTGATTATAGTCATTACGTAAAATTGTTGATGGTTTGATAATCAAAAGGAACACCTCCTACTATTATTCTATCTTTATTATACAATTATAATGATAGAATAGCAATATTAAGCATATATTTAATGTAATTATATATTTCTACTTTTTACTCTTTTAAAATATGAAATTTCTGTCAATGATTTTCAAAAAAGGCTTCCTTAAAACACTTCTTTTGAAGTCTTTTTTATTATGGTATACTCTTTATATAAGCGGTTTTTCAAAGGAGGAAATATAGTGGGTGAAGAAATATTTTACCAGATTTTACAGTCTAGAGAAGACAGGGCTTCATTTCAAGAAGAAATAATAAATAAGTATAATAATCCTATTATATCCTTTACTTTAAATATACCAGGTCCAAAAAAAGACAGTGAGAGATACAGAAAAATACACCATGTAGGAATGGAACTTATCTGGAACAAGTTAAGGGAATTAGGTTATAATATTGAATATAGGTCTAAGAAAGATAAATCTACAGGACCGGAAGGGTATTTTTCAGTGGACATAGACCCCTTAGTATTAAAAAAGGTCACTGTAAAAATAGAGGAAGAACATGAACTTGGTAGATTGTTTGATATAGATGTATTTGATAAAAATCATGAACAAGTTGGGAGACGAGATTTGGGTATAAATCCTAGAAGGTGTTTAATTTGTGAAGAGCAGGCAAAAGTGTGTAGTAGAGCAGGAACTCATAGCTTAGAAGAATTAATCCATAAAATAGACAGTATATACAATTTATATTTCCACAATTTTTAGAGTGTTAGGCCAGGGACAAATGACCTGTCCCTTTGTCCCTAAAATATGAATGGAGGGTTTGATATGTATTTAAGATGTTATGATGAAGTAAAGGGATTAACTAAAGATTTGGTTCAAATACCTAGTGTAGTTAAAACTAGTGGAGAAGCCCATTGTGCAAAATGGATTTATAATTATTATAATGAATTAGACTATTTCAAGCAGAACCCAGAGCATCTCATGTTACAGCAAACTCTTAATGATGAAATAGAAAGATATAATACAATTTCTATGGTGAGAGGAACCAAGGGCAATTCTAATAGAACTGTAATACTAATGGGCCACTTGGACACTGTAGGAGTAGAAGATTTTGGGGATATGGAAGAAAATGCATTTAATTCTGAAGAATTAATGAAGCAACTTAGAAATTTAAATCTAGGTGAGGATGTAAATCGAGATATTGATTCTGGAGACTATATGTTTGGCCGTGGAGCCTTAGATATGAAAGCGGGAGTAGCAGGTCAAATGTATATTATGAAGTACTTCTCACAGCATCCTGACCTCTTAGATGGGAATCTTATAGCTATAGCTGAGGCAGATGAAGAGGATAATTCACATGGAATTATATCCGCATTAAAAATTTTAAAGGAATGGAAAGAACTTTATGATTTAGAATATATTGCTGCTATAAATGCTGATTATTCAACTCCTTACCATGAGGAGGATGAGAATAGATATATTTATTTTGGAACAATTGGCAAATTATTACCTTCATTTTATGTAACTGGCAAAGAAACCCATGTGGGACAAGCCTATGGTGGATTAGACCCAAATTTAATAGTTGCTGAACTTACTAGGAATATTGAATTAAATACAGATCTTTGTGATGAATCTCATGGAGAGGTTACAATACCTCCAATATCATTAAAACAATCAGATTTAAAACCGGGGTATACAGTACAAACTGCACTGGCAGCATATAGTTATTATAACTACTTTACTCTTACTATGAGTCCTAAAGAAGTTATGGATAAAATGCTAGATATAGCAATTCAATCCTTTGATAATATAGTCCATTTTACTAATAATTCATACAAAACTTATTGTGAGAAAAGTGGGCATACTTATACCAGGCTTCCATGGGTAACCCGAGTATATAGTTGGGAAGACTTTTATAATGAATTAGCCACAATTCATGGAGATAGGTATAGAGTTTATATAAGAAATTTCGCCTTAGATTTACATGAACAAAATCCATCAATGGATCTTCGAGAATTTTCTATGAAGATTATAGATGAGTCATGGAAAAAATGGTCTGATGATAAGTCTCCTGCAATAATAATATACTTTTCATCTCTTTATTATGCAAGTATTGAAATTAGTGGCAAAGACAAACAAGAAGTGGACTTAATCCAAAGTGTAACAAAAGCTATCCACTTTGTACAAGATTACACCGATAAGCCTATTGTAAAAAAAATGTTTTATCCTTATATTTCCGACTCTAGCTTCATGGCTATATCAGATGATAGAGAAGGCTTAAGAGCATTAGAAGGAAATATGCCAGCTTGGGGCACCAAGTATAATCACCCTATTGAAGAAATTAAAGCCATAAATGTGCCAGTAGTTAATATCGGAACCTATGGTAAAGATGGACATAAGATAACAGAAAGAGTTCATATGAAATATAGTTTTGAAAATATACCAAATATTACATTTAAAGCAATTAAAAATTTACTGGGATAAATATAAATAATTAAGGAGTGATAGTTTTTGAAACCTATTATAGGACTTACTAGTCAATACGAACAATTAATCGATAAAAAAATGGTGAGAATAAATAATACCTATATAGAAGCAGTAAAACAAAGTGGAGGAATACCCTTAATCCTTCCTATACTGGATAAAGTTGAAGACCTAGATGAAATTTTAAAAATACTAGATGGAATCATTCTTACTGGTGGTGAAGATATATCTTCTCTTTCCTTTGGGGAAGAACCTATTAAAGAAGTGGATACAATTTGCTTGGCTAGGGATAAAATAGAAAAAGAATTATTCCATAGTGCATATGAAAAAAACATACCTATTTTAGGCATATGCCGAGGCTTACAAATAATAAATATCTCCCTTGGAGGCACATTATACCAAGATATAAATACTCAGCTACCTGATTCATTGGGTCATTTATGCACACATAATGTTCACCAGGGCTATCATACTATTAAGCTTAAAGAAGACAGCAAATTATATAATATATTTAAAACAGAAGAGTTAATAGTAAATTCTCAACACCATCAAAGTATCAAGGACTTAGGTAGAGACCTAAAAATTACTTCAACTACAAAGGATGGAATAGTAGAGTCAATAGAGTCCACAAATGATAAATTTGTTTTAGGAGTTCAATTTCATCCTGAGGCAATGATTCATGAGGATAATGATTTTATCTTTTTATTTAATTATTTTATGGAAATATGTAAAAAATAGCATCCAGCGAAAAAAAGTCCGCCAAGGTGCCACCAACAAGAAGAGCCGAACCAATGGCCATATCACACGCTAAAAAGTAGGTATAATTGGCAGTACCACGCTTTTCTTCCGGCGCTAATAGTAGAATAAGCATCTGATAACTTGGCGAAACAAGGCCATACCCTATGCCAAGAATAACCCCGGCCACAAAGAGCGCCGTAAGAGTATAGGACGTAACAAAAACAGCAAAGCCAATAAAAATAATAATCTTCCCCAAGGGAATAACACGGAACATATGCCCGCCATCAAGGAGCTTACCCGACCAAAAACGACTGGCAATAAGCCCCGCCGCATAAAAGGTAAAAAAGAGCCCCACATGCCCTGTGATGCCATGCCGTTCAGTAAAAAGGGCTAAAT
>CAYZDC010000147.1:0-3842 GCA_964477045.1 uncultured Tissierellaceae bacterium
CCTCTAATAGGCCCATACTGTGCTGATTGAGAGTATCAATAAATACTTTAGCTATTACCTGACTATCTATTTTTTTGGCCCTAAGAAGGGCTTCATGGGCCTTATACTTGCCTAAGTTTTCTTCAGTACATAGTAATTGTCTATTCAAATTTGTAACTTCAAAAACATCCTTATCTATTAAATGAAAACTCTTCACCCCAAGTCTTACAAGGTTTTCTAATATATATCCCCCTAATCCACCAAGGCCTACTATGGCTATAGTCGTATCTTTCAATATGGATTGTTGATCTTTTGTTAGAGAAGTATAATTTCGTGCATATCTGTCCATAAAATCACTCCAAATTTAAATTATTATTATAAATTCATATTCTCATATGAGTCTGAACATGTCAATAATTAATCAATCTAAACTTTGACAAGAGGGGCTTATAACAATATAATATTAATAAGTATCCTAATAAGGAAGGGGAAATTTTATGGATTATAAAAAAATAATGGAATTAATGCTTGCCTATCTGGAAGAGGCAATAATAGTAATAGATAAAGATTATGTAATTATAGATATTAACCAACCATCTACTGATATTACTGGATTTACAGCAGAGGATGCAATAGGAAAAACAGTATTTGAAGTCTTTCCAAATATAAATAAAACCAGCAGTACCTTTTATAGCGTATTAACTACAGGAGTTCCTGTTGTAGAACAAGTACAAGATTATGTTAACTATATTGGTAAGAGTGTTTCTATATTAACCACCACTGTACCTATTATAGAAAATGGGGAGATAAAGGGAGCTATTGAAATATTTAAAGATTTAACTCATGTAAAAGAGTTATCGGAAAAAATTCTTTTGCTTCAAACCACTTTATATGGAAAGAAAAATGAAAATAAATTCTTACCAAATGGGACTCAGTATAATTTATCGGATATGATTGGCTCTAGTACTTCAATGCAAAAGCTAAAAGAGAAAGCTGTTAAAGTGGCTACAAGCAATAGTCCTGTTTTTGTGTTCGGTGAAACCGGAACTGGTAAAGAACTTTTAATACAAGGATTACATAATGTTAGTAATAGAAAAGACAAGCCCTTTATAGCACAAAATTGTGCTGCCTTACCAGAAAACTTATTAGAAAGTATACTGTTTGGTACAGTTCAAGGTAGTTTTACTGGTGCAAAAGACAAAGAAGGACTTTTTGAATTAGCAGATGGGGGGACTTTGTTTTTAGATGAGTTGAATTCAATGACCTTAAATTTACAAGCCAAGCTTCTGCGAGTATTGCAAGATGGAATGATAAGAAGAGTAGGAAGTGTAAAGACTAAGCATGTAAATGTGAGAGTTATTGTAGCCACCAATGTAGAACCAAAAATACTATTAGAAGAGAAAAAACTTAGAGAGGATCTTTATTATAGACTAAATGTAATATACTTTCATATTCCTGCACTTAGAGATAAAAAAGAAGACATTCCAGATTTAGTAAATCATTTCATAGAAATATCTAATAAAAAAATGAATAAAAATATAAATGGGGTTACTAGCGAAGTCTTAGATTATTTCAAGGGATATAATTGGCCAGGTAATATAAGAGAATTGGAAAATACTATTGAAAGTGCAATGAATTTTGCATATGGTGACCTACTTTCTATGGAAGATTTTCAAACTCAATACTCGTCAGAGGTGCCTAAGGAAGCAGTAAATGTTTCTTCCCCTACTATTCCAAAGGGAAAAGGTTTAAAATATGCAGTTGAAGAATATGAAAAATACCTTATAAAAACTGCTCTTGAAGAAACAAATAATAATTGTGCAAAAGCGGCAAGAAATCTAAAAGTACCTAAACAAACCCTTCATGGAAAAATTAAAAGGTATGAATTAGATTGTATAGAATAAATTAGTCTCAAAAACGGGACTAATTTACGAAAAATAAGTCTTGAGTACTAAAATTAGTTCTTGAGAGTTATTTTTTATTTGTTTAAACACTTGCAATTACTGCTTTTGCATGTTTCGAAAATATTGGCATGAAACTTGCTTATTATATAGATGGGTGATGATATGGACGGACAAGTGTTTAATATAATGAAATATGCAGTACACGATGGACCAGGAATAAGAACTACAGTATTTTTAAAAGGCTGCCCGCTAAACTGCTGGTGGTGCCATAATCCAGAAAGCCAAGAATTAAAACCGCAGCTTACATTCTTTCCAAATCGTTGTATAGGATGTATGGACTGTATCGCAGCTTGTAAGGAAAATGCTATAAGGCCGTTAGATGGAAAAGTAGTAACGGATCTTGAAAAATGTAAGAATAATGGAGACTGTACATTAGTATGCTTTGCTGAGGCTAGGCAAATGGCAGGAGAAACTATGTCAGTAGAGGAAGTAGTTAAAGAGGTTTTAAAAGATAAAATATTTTATGATGAATCTGGTGGTGGAGTTACATTTTCTGGTGGAGAACCTTTAGTACAAAGCATTTATTTGTTAGAATTACTAAAAGAAATGAAAAAAATAGGGATACATACCACTATAGATACTTGTGGCTATACTTCCAGTGAGACCATAAAAGAAGTTGCAGAATTAACAGATTTGTTTTTATTTGATTTAAAGCATATGGATAGCGAAAAACATAAAAAGTATACAGGGGCCTCAAATGAATTGATACTTAAAAACCTTGAAATCCTAGGTAGTATGGGAAAAGATATAATTATTAGAATACCTATTATACCAGGATTTAATGATAGCAAAAAAGAATTAGAAGATATGAAAAATTATATTAGCACATTAAAGAATATTAAAGAAATAAATTTACTTCCTTATCATAATATCGGACAAGAAAAATACAACAGAATGGGAAAAACTTATAAAATGAAGGATGTTCCTGAACTAAGTGAAAATGAAATGAAGAATGTGGCTAAAATCATGGAAGCTAGTGGAATTAAAGTAAAAATAGGAGGATGATTTTTATGAATGAAAGAGTAAAACGCTTAAGACAAAAAAGTTTAGATGCAATACCAACTATCACAATGGAAAGAGCACAACTAGTAACAAGAGCTTATAAAAAGTATCAGGGGAAGGTTTCTATTCCAGTACTTAGAGCACTTTCTTTTAAAGAACTTATGGAGCACAAGACCATATATATTGGTGATGGAGAGCTTATAGTTGGTGAAAGAGGACCAAGACCTAAATCAACACCAACATATCCTGAATTATGTTGTCACACTATGGAAGACTTAGACACTATGGATCGTAGAGAAAAAGTATTCTTTAGAGTAGATGATGAAGCCAAGAAAATTCATGAAGAAGAAATTATTCCATATTGGAAAGGCAAATCTACTAGAGACCTGTTATTAGACCAAATGACTGATGAATGGAAAGAATGCTATTCAGCTGGAATCTTCACAGAATTTATGGAGCAAAGAGCACCTGGTCATACTGTTGGAGACGATAAGATATTTAATAAAGGCTTCTTAGAATTCAAAAAAGAAATCCAAGAAGAAATGGCTAAAATTGACTTTTTAAATGACTTTGAAGCTTACGAAAAAAATGAGCAATTAAAAGCTATGGAAATATGCTGTGATGCAATAATTGTTTTTGGTAAAAGACATGCAGCTGAAGCTAGAAGATTGGCTCAATTAGAAACTGATGAAACAAGAAAAGTAGAATTAATCCAAATTGCAGAAATTTGTGACCATATACCAGCTAATGCACCAAGAAACTTTCAAGAAGCATTACAAGCATATTGGTTTACACATCTTTCAGTTATTACTGAACTAAACACATGGGATGCATTTAGCCCTGGTAGACTTGACCAACATTTATATCCATATTATAAAGCAGGCTTAGAAGATGGAA
>CAYZDC010000148.1:0-3811 GCA_964477045.1 uncultured Tissierellaceae bacterium
CAAAAGAACTCTTTGTATCCCAACCTAGTATAAGTTATTCTATAAATTCCCTAGAATCTGAATTAGGATTTCATATCTTTGAAAGAACAACTCAAGGAGTGACTATTACTATAGAAGGAAAAGAGTTTTTAAATCATGCAAATAATATAATAGATGAAATGAATTACATTACTAGAATTACAGAAGATGAACCATTTATGCAGTTTTCAATTGGAAATATGTTTAATCATACTTCCGTATCTCAAGCATTCTTAAAGCTATGTAATTCTTTTGAAAATAATTCTAAATATAATTTCGCCTTACATACAGGCTCTACTAGAGATATTGTAGAAGATGTTTATCAAAATAAAATTAATTTGGGTATTATAGTAGTTAATAATATAGTACTTGAAAACTATTTAAATATTATGGATAATAAGAATTTACACTTTGAAGTAATTAAAAACATGAATATAAATGTAAATTTACGGGCAGGACACCCTTTATTAGAAAATAAACCTTTTGATTTCACTCAGTTATATGATTATCCCTTTGTAAATTATAATTTCAGTGCTAAAACCAGTAATCCTGCATCAGTATTTAATGATATTGCATCTACAGGATTTATAAATCTTGAAAAGTTAATAAATGTAGATGAAAAAGAAACTAGAAGGCAATTAGTCTTATCTTCAAATGCATTTAGTATAGGAGCCACCTATCACCCTAATATGGGAGCAATAGATGAAATAGTATCTATACAAATACCTAATTTAAAAATGTTTTTGGTATTGGTTTTTAATAAAAATAGACCTTCTACTGAAGAATTAAATAGATTTGTCGAATTATTTATGGAAGAACTAACAAAAATAGAAGAATTTTAAATATATTACTACTAAAGAAAAGCTACTATGAATTAATTCATAACAGCTTTTCTTTATATCCCTACTATGGGGTTTTTCTTAAGTCCATAACTTGTGTCCCTTCAGGAATATCAAATATTGATTGATCAATCGCTTCATTGTTAAAACCTTTAAATAATGAGGATGAAAATAGTGTTCCATCTTCGTAGTATTCAGCTTTTAAAGGAAAGCCAGTTTTTGTTGATACCCATATTATATTTTTGTTTCCCATTATATCTCCAGTAATAATCTGAACGGGTTCACCTTCAAAGGTACCCTTTTCAACTATAACACTTTCATCTTCAGACAATTCCTTCATAGCGTCTATATAGTTTATATTCCCTTCATCATCAGGAACAATAGATGAGGGAGAAGTATCGAAGTCCATTATCATAGTTATATTTTCTGATGGTTGGTGCATATAAGAGAGTCCTTTTTCCCCATCCATTACCATTATAATACTCTCCCCTGTTTCAGGATATAATGACTCCATTTTCATTCTATTTCCAGAAGTCCACAACTTTGTAGTAAATATTTGGTCATTAGTTACTGACTCCACTTCATAATAATATTCATCCATATTATTTATGTTCTCAAATGGATTTGATAAGACTTCATCTTCAGCTTCCTCTATTACTTCTTCCTCTGGTTCTTCTTCAGGTTCTACTACTACAAGATCTTCCTCTATATCAGGGGTCATTACTTGGTCAGGTACTTCATTTGCTGGCTCACTAC
Source organism: uncultured Tissierellaceae bacterium (assembly GCA_964477045.1). Taxonomy (GTDB): domain Bacteria; phylum Bacillota; class Clostridia; order Tissierellales; family Tissierellaceae; genus CAYZDC01. Next base: position 1,614 of record CAYZDC010000148.1, read on the forward strand.
CGCAACCAACTAGCACAAGTACAACCGCCATAAGCAAGATTATAAAAATAATCGGTTTTCGCATAATCTAACCTCCTTTCATAAACATCCAGATTGGATATATTTATATGTACCCATTCTGATTAATATAATTCAAGTATAAAATTTGGTGGATACACTTAAATAGGGTATAATACTAGAACAAATATGAAAATATTAATTGAGCCTAACGGAGTGATGAAATGCTAGAGATAATAGCTGTTACATTAGAAGAAGTAATTTTAATAGAAAAATTAGGAGCAACACAAGTTGAATTAATCTCAGCTTTTTCAGAAGGTGGACTAACTCCAAGTTATGGAATCATAGAAAAATCCTTAAAAAATACTTCTATTGGCTTAAACATAATGCTAAGACCCCACTCTAGAAGCTTTACCTATTCGCTTTATGATTTATCAGTAATGAAAGATGATGCAAGGCTGATGAATAGCTTGGGTGTAAAAAGCATAGTCGTAGGTATATTAGATGAAAAAGGATTACCAGATCTAAAAGCACTAGATTATGTATTAGAAGGAACGGATTTAACTATGACATTTCATAGAGCCTTTGATATTTCTTCAGATTTAATGGAGTCCCTTGAAATCTTAAAGGGTTATGAAAGGGTTAAAACTATTCTTACATCTGGAGGGCCTGGTCTAGCAGAAGACAATATAGAAATGTTAAAAAATCTCATAGCAAATAGAGGAGATATAGATATTCTAATTGGAAGTGGAGTAAATCTAGAAAATATGGGTAAAATTAATAAGGAATTAATGAATCCAAATTTTCATATAGGAAGGTCAGTCAGAGATAATGATTTCAATAATGCCATAGATGAAAAGCAATTAATAGAAGTAATTAGGGTATATAATGAATTGAAAGGGAAATAAGGAGTGGATATTATGGGAAGCTTTACTAAAAAAAGGCTAAAAACCTCAAAAGAATTTGTTAAGGACTTAAAAAAAGGAGATTTAGGTATTACAAAAAATCAATTTTCTATTGAAAAAACAGTAGAAACAGTGAAATTAGTTACAGAAACAGCTACAGAAATAAAAGAAAAAGTAGATGAATTAAAAGAGATAAAAAACAGAGGATCAGATAACAAGTAATAAGTAACAGGTAACAGGTAAAAAGAAAAACCCTTTTATACTAAAGAAATTTAGATATAAAAGGGTTTAATGTTTTTTGTTTTAATTGTGAACTGTGCATTGTGAATCGAGAATTATTAAACAGTCAAAATTACTTCTTCATTTATAACAGTTTCCTCTTCTTTCACATCTGCATTTAAGATTTCCATAAATTCTTCACCAGTAATTGTTTCTTTTTCCATTAAATAATTGGATAGCTCGTGAAGTTTTTCTATGTTTTCATTTAAAATAGAGGTAGCTGTTTGGTGAGCTCTTTTTATAATATCTAATACTTCATTATCTATTTTTGTAGCAGTTTCTGGTGAGCATGCAAGAGATGCATCTCCTCCAAGATATTGATTTGTTACAGTTTCAAGAGCCATCATGCCAAAGTTTTCACTCATTCCAAGTCTAGTTACCATAGCCCTGGCAATCTTTGTAGCCTGTTCAATATCATTTGACGCCCCTGAAGTAAATGTTCCAAATATAATTTCTTCAGCAGCACGGCCACCTGTATAAGTTACTATTTTGTTAAATGCTTCTTCTTTACTTATTAAAACATCTTCCCCCTCAGCGATTTGCATAGTATAACCTAAAGCACCTGAAGTACGAGGAATAATTGTAATTTTATGGACTGGAGCACTTTCCAATTGCTTTGCAGCAACTAAAGCATGACCTATTTCATGGTATGCAACTATTTTCTTTTCTTTTGGAGATAGGACTGCATTCTTTCTTTGATATCCTGCAATGATTACTTCCACAGCCTCTTCTAAGTCTGTTTGACATACTACATCTCTATCCATTCTAACTGCTCTTAGGGCACCTTCGTTAATAATATTAGCTAATTCTGCCCCGGAAGCTCCCGCTGTAGCCCTAGCTATTGTATGCCAATTTACATCAGGATCTATATTTACCCCATCTGTATGAACCTTCAATATAGCCTCTCTACCAGCTAAATCTGGTAATTCAACAGGTATACGTCTATCAAAACGACCTGGACGAAGCAATGCTTTATCCAATATCTCAGGACGGTTTGTAGCTGCTAATATTACAACT
>CAYZDC010000149.1:0-3782 GCA_964477045.1 uncultured Tissierellaceae bacterium
TAGAGCCTGGAGTATATAAAGCAGGAAAGCATGGAATTAGAATAGAAAATGTAGTTGTTGTAGAAAAAGACATAGCTACTGACTCTGGTCAATTTATGAAATTCAATACATTGTCATTTGTACCAATTGACCTAGAAGGAGTAGACAGCTCTATGCTGTCAGAAACTGAAAAAGCCTGGCTAAATAATTATCATAAGGAAGTATTTAATAAACTATCTCCTTATTTAAATGAAGAAGAAAAATCATGGTTGGAAAAAGAAACTAGAGAAATCTAGTTTCTTTTCTCTAAAATGATATAATAGATGTAATGAATATAAAGTGGTGATTAAATGTTTAACATTGAAGAAGCATTAAAAAACTTACCAGATAAACCTGGTGTGTATTTAATGAAAGATAAAAATGATGAAATAATATATGTAGGTAAAGCCAATTCTTTAAAGAAAAGAGTAAGGCAATATTTTCAATCTACTAGAAATAACCCACCTAAGGTTAATGCAATGATCAAGCATATTCAAGAATTTGAATATATTATTGTGGATAACGAAGTTGAAGCCTTGGTGTTAGAAGCTAATATGATAAAAGATAATAAGCCTAAATATAATATACTATTAAGGGATGACAAACAATACCCTTATATTAAAGTTACACTAAATGAAAAGTTCCCTCGAGTAATTAAAACTAGGCAAGTATTTAAGGATGGAGGAAAGTACTATGGTCCTTATCCAAATGCGACAGCTGTTAACAGTGTTATTGAAACAATTCACGACATATATCCTATAAGAACTTGTAAGTTAACTTTGGAAAAAAACATGGGAAAAGTAAGGCCTTGTTTGAATTATCACTTAGGTAGGTGTCTGGGAACTTGTATAGGGATTGTAGATGAAGATTTTTATATGGGAATGATCCATGAAGTTATTCAATACCTTAATGGAAAAGATGACTCCCTAATCCAAAATATAGAAGCAAAGATGAATAAGTCTGCTCAGGATATGGATTATGAAAAAGCTGCTATGTATAGAGACCAGGTTAATAGCCTTAAGCTATTACAAGAAGAACAAAAAATTGTTAGCCCAAACTTAATAGATCAAGACATTATAGCTATGGCCAGGGGTATAGAAGAAGTTTGCATTCAAATTTTCTTCATTAGAAGTGGAAAAATTTTAGGCCGTGAACATTTTATAATGGAAGACAATTTTATGGAAGACAAGAATGAAATATTAAATTCATTTATAAAACAGTTTTATATTGGAACTGCCTATGTTCCCAAGGAAATTATAATAGAAAATGAAATTGAAGATTTAGATATTATAACTAAATGGTTAGAAAATAAGAGAGGATCTAAGGTTAGTATTATAGTTCCAAAAAGAGGAGAAAAATTTGCACTACTAGAATTAGTGAGCAAAAATGCCAAAGATATGCTGAATAAATATGGGGATAAGTTTTTGAAAAAGCATAGACAAAACATTAAAGCCTTAGAAGAAATACAAAATGTTATTGATTTAGAAGAATTACCTGTTAGAATTGAAGCTTTTGATATATCTAATATAAGTGGAGTTGAATCTGTAGGATCCATGGTTGTATTTGAAAATGGAGAAGCAAAGAAATCAGATTATAGAAGATTTAGAATAAGAAGCGTAACTACTCCTGATGATTATGGAAGCTTAGAAGAAGTATTAAGGCGAAGATTTATGAGAGGATTACAAGAAAAAGAAACCTTGAAACTAGACCCTGTTGAATTAAAAGGATTCTCAAGTTTCCCTGATCTGATTATGATGGATGGAGGTAAGGGGCAAGTAAATATTGCTCTTAAGGTCTTAGAAGAATTAGGGATAAATATTCCTGTATGTGGATTAGTTAAGGATGATTTTCATAAGACCCGGGGTATTATTTACAATAATAAAGAAATAATATTGGAGAAGGACAGGCTAGGTTTTAGACTTATTTACAAAATTCAAGAAGAGGCACATAGGTTTGCTATTAACTATCATAGAAGTCTTAGGACAAAGACCATGTTTAAATCAGAATTGGATGACATTAAAGGTATTGGAGAAAAGCGTAAGACGGCACTATTAAAACATTTTCAAAGTATAGATAAGATAAAAAAAGCATCCATAGAAGAGCTAAATGCAGTTGAAACCATGAATATTAGAGCAGCAGAACAATTGTATAATCATTTTAATAAAAAGGAGGAACAATAATGGATAAGAAACTATATTTATCTGAAACAGATAAAAAGATTTCAGGGGTTTGTGGAGGGATTGGAGAGTATTTTAATATCGACTCTACTTTAATTAGATTAGCATGGGTATTCTTGTCTATACCTACTGCTGTAATTGGTGGTATTATAGCCTATTTTTTAGCTGCAGCAATTATACCAAAGAGACCTTAGGAGAGATAAAATGGAATATGTAGGATTAGATAGAATTGTAAAAGAGTTGAAGTGGGAAGTTGTTTATAAAGCAAGTAATTTTGAAGATGTAAAAATATATTCAAGTGAAATAATAAGACCAGGGTTGCAAATGGTAGGATATTATGATAAATATTCTCCAGAACGATTACAAATAATGGGTAGTGCAGAGTGGTATTATTACAATGAATTAGATCCAAAACGTAGATACCAGAGCATAGATAAGCTATTTAGTTACCCTATTCCATGTATGGTTCTCAGTAGAGATCTACCTGTTTTTCCTGAATTAATCCTATTGGCAAAAAAACACAATAGAACCATATTGAGAACTAATGCAGTCACATCTAAGTTGATTAATCAATTTATTAGTTTTGTTGATTTAATGTTAGCTCCTGAAATTACTTTACACGGTGTTTTAATTGAAGTATATGGTATGGGGGTTTTAATTGTTGGAAAGTCTGGTGTTGGTAAATCTGAAACTGCATTAGATCTTGTTATTAGAGGGCATAGATTAGTATCAGATGATCTTGTAGATGTAAAAAAGGTAGAGGAAGGCTTGAGAGGAGAAGCTCCTGAACTTACAAGACACTTTATGGAAATTAGAGGTATTGGTATATTGGATATTGAAAGATTGTACGGTGTCAGTGCTGTAAAACATTTTGAGTATATTGACCTTGTTGTAGAGTTAGAAACTTGGGATGCAGGAAAAGAATACGATAGAATAGGCTTAGATGAAGACTATATGGAGATATTGGATATGAAGGTTACAAAAGTAACTGTACCAGTGAGACCAGGGCGGAATATAGGAATGATAGTAGAAGTAGCTGTGAGAAACTATAGGCAAAAAGGTCTTGGATATAATGCTGCCGAAGAATTAAATAATAGAATTATGGCTAAGATTGAAGATAGGAAGAAAGAATCAGATAAATGATTTCAAAATTAAGCTTATTCTACGTTGACATTGGACTCTAGGTCTAATATAATATAAAGGTGTTAGTACATTATTTAACAATAATTTAATTATTGGGTATTAGGACTATAAATATAAAATAAATCCTACTACTTATTATACAAGGAGGTTAATATACATGGCAAAAATTATGAAAACCATGGATGGTAATGCGGCCGCATCCTATGTATCTTATGCATTTACTGATGTAGCAGCTATATATCCAATCACACCATCATCAGACATGGGAGAGAATGTAGATCAATGGTCTGCAGAAGGTAAGAAGAATATTTTTGGACAAGAGGTATTAGTAGAACAATTACAATCAGAGGCAGGAGCAGCAGGAGCAGTTCACGGTTCATTAGCAGCAGGTGCTTTAACTACTACATATACAGCTTCTCAAGGACTTTTGTTAATGATTCCAAA
>CAYZDC010000150.1:0-3773 GCA_964477045.1 uncultured Tissierellaceae bacterium
AAGCTAAGAAAGGTGCTCCAATAAATGTAGTCAATATGCTAATAGGTATTTCACTGCTGCCTAGGCTTCTAGCCAATGTATCAGCTATTAAAAGCAAACTAGCCCCTATTAAGCCACTTAATATCATAGTTCCTGTATCATTTTTCTTAATAATCATTCGAGCTAAATGTGGAGCCACAAGGCCAATAAAGGTAATAAGGCCAGTAACACTGACTATACTAGCCACAACTAAAGTGGCACATATCATTACCCCAACTCGTACCACACCTACCCTAACTCCCAGGCTGCGTCCCTCTTCATCACTTAAAGATAGGATATTTATTTGCCACCTTAACAAGATCAATCCAATAATTCCCACCATAAAAAATGGCAGTATGGAAAGCACTTTAGCACTGGTAATGCTGGCAAAACTACCCATGGACCAGAATTCTATGGCTGCTAATTGTCTTTCTGGATCTGCAAAAAACTTTATCATCATAATTAAACCTTGAGAAAGTGAACCAATAACAATACCTGCAAGAACAAAAGTAGATATACCTTTATTTTTAGAAATTCTAGTAAGAAACAAAGCCATAAACACAGCAATAAGACCACCTAAAAAAGCACTAATGGCTATGGTAGTAGTTCCTCCTGCTAAAAAAGAAATTGCAATAGCAGCACCTAGATTAGCTCCAGAAGATACACCTATAATATCAGGAGTTGCCAGTGGATTTTTAAAAATTGTTTGGTAAACACTACCTGAAACTGAAAGGCCTATTCCTGCAATTAAAGCCATTATGGTTCTTGAAAGTCTTAGAGTATAAAATACATCTCTTGTTAAGGAGTCTACTGGTCTGTTTAACAAGATATCCACCATATCACTTGTGGAAATAGGATACTTGCCTACCCCAATGGAAATAACAAAAGCAGCCACCAATATAATGGCGGCTACTAAAAAGATAATCCTATTTCTATTAGATTTTCTTGGGCTTAAAACTTGTTCTTTCATTATTTTGTTATCTTTTCCTTTTGGATTTCAACCCCATAAAATTCTTTATAAAAGTCATATGTGTCTGCTTTAAATTTTTCAAAGGGATAATCTTCTTCATGTAAGATACTAGTTAACCACATGGTTCCAATTATGCCTGATGGTATAGGTGAATCCCATAATTCAAATGCACTTGGGATTATATAAACTTCACCATTTTCTACAGCTTTAATAGATTGTAATTTATCATCATTTTTTATATCATCTGCTGTATAAGCAGCATCCGCTGCTCCTATGATTACATCTGGGTTGTATTGTATCAACTGCTCATAAGAAATAGTTGCCCAGTAAGTATCATCAATACCTGCAGCCACATTATTTCCACCTGCATTATTTATTAATGTATCTTGATACATTTTTTTAGATGCAGTAGACAGGTAATCACTATTTCCACCTAAATATATATTTTTTTTCTCTTTGCCTTCCCAAATTTCTTTTAATTCTTCAAGCTTGTTGTCATAATATTCTTTTAAAGCTTTTGCTCTATCTTCTCTTCCTGTGGCTTTTCCTACCATCATTAGAGCTTCTTCTAATTCTTCCATACTTTCAGGATTAATTGCTATAACTTTGATTCCTAATTTCTCAAGGCTTTCAGCACTATCTTTAAGTCTTACAGATAAGACCACTAAATCTGGGTTTAAAGCTGCAGTGCCTTCTAAGTCAAATTCCTTCATGGTCCCTACTGTTGGCAAGTCTAATAAGTCAGGAGCTACTATTTCATATATAGGTCTTTTTTCTGGTTTAGCTTCTATTCCTATAATTTTATCTTGAAGATCTAATGCTAGTAATATGGAAGAGGATATGTAGTATCCACTTACAATAGTTTCTACAGGTTCTTCAAATGTAACTTCTCTACCTAAGTGATCAACTATTACTATTTCCCTTGACTCTACTATTACTTCATCTTCTGCTGGATTTTCTACAAGATCAGAGTTGTTGTTTTCCCCTACATCTTCTACTGGTTTTTGTGTACATCCTACTACAGAAAATATGGTAATTAATATTAAAAGCAATACAATTGATTTTAATGATTTTCTTAAGCTCATTGTCTTCTCTCCATTTCATCGTTATATTTTTAAATATATAACGCTTTTATTATACCATATGGATAAAAAAAGTACAATGATTTTGAGGCAGACAATTATCTAGGCTTTGCTCTTTTTATTAAAGTATCCACTTAAGCCAGCAAGGGAAAGTGTTATTAAAATCATTCCTGCAATTATTCTTATATTCATTGGTTCATTTAAAAATATGTAGCCAATTATACCACCCATTATTATCCTGCTAGTTGCCACTAAGGCACCAGTAGCTGAGTCTACAAATTTGTATCCCCAGGTTATAACCACTTGACCTAAAAATCCAAATATACCTGCGGCTAAGACAGGTAATAGTCCATTAAAGTCAAAATTAGATAAATCTTTTATGGCTGTTGGTATATTAAAGAGTGTTCCAAATAACATTACATAAAAGACAATTAAATATCCTTCATTATTAACTAGAGATTTAGTCAGCGAAAGAATACTTATGGCAGCAAACACAGCTGACAAAATAGCAAGTAAATCTCCTACATTAAAACTTCCTATTTGAGGATTTGTAACAATGTATATACCTAACATTATAACTACCAAGTAAATATAAGTACTTCTTTTGATCTTTTCCTTTGTAAAGTATGGTGCTATTAAAATAACAAACAGAGGGTATGTCATATTTAGCATGTTTACCTTTGTCATTGTTGTGTAATTATAAGCAGCAGAAAAAAGTATAATAGCTCCACTATTAAAAACTGCTCTATATATTATAGGTTTTATATCTGGAGTTTTAAAAGTCTTTTTTGTAGCTAAAATATATATAAACATACTTATAGCTCCAATACTAAACCTACTAAAAGAAGTAATTACTCCTGACATTCCTGTAATATTTGTTACTACTTTTGCAAAATAGGAGCTTAGTGTAAAAAGCAAACTTGAAAGCAACACCAATAAAACGCCAATATTCATATTTTCCATCTCCAATTTTCACTGCATTTATAAAGAGCTTTCATCCCCATCCCAAACTATTTCTTTGTACTTAATAGGGTCTGTATCTCCCTCTGTACTAATAACTAATACCACTGAGTTTTCATCTAACTTTAAGAGTTTTCTGATTTCAGCATACTCTTCTCTTTCCATAAATAAGGATATAACTCCTATACCAACTGCTCCAGATTCTCCTGATACTATTTTTGGGTCTCCCTTTAATGGGGCTGCTAATATTCTCATACCACGTGCTGCTACATAATCTGGACATGATAGATATCCATCGGAATAATCACGCAACACATTCCAGCTAATAGTATTTGGTTCACCACAGGCAAGTCCTGCCATTATTGTAGACATTGATCCTGTTACAATTTCCCTTTCTCCACTTAATGATGAGTCATATATACATGCTGCTTTATCTGGTTCTACAACTAATGTAATTGGTCTTTCATCCCCAAACTTTGCCGCTAAATACCCTTGGATAGCTCCAGCAAATGAACCTACTCCTGCTTGAAGTAATACATGGGTTGGTTTTTCTATTTCATTTTCTAATAATTGTTCCATTGCTTCATGTATAAGGGTTCCGTAACCTTGCATTATCCATGTGGGTATATCTTCATAACCTTCCCAAGCTGTATCTTGTATTACTACCCAACCATGCTTTTGTGCCATCTCATCAGAAAGCCTAACAGCATCATCATAATTTCCTTCTATAATAGAAGCATCTG
>CAYZDC010000151.1:0-3769 GCA_964477045.1 uncultured Tissierellaceae bacterium
ACCAGTACCTTTAAACTCTTCAAATATTACATCATCCATTCTACTTCCAGTATCAATAAGTGCAGTAGCTAAAATAGTCAAAGATCCAGCTTCTTCTAATTTTCTAGCTGCACCGAAAAATCTTTTAGGCCAATGAAGTGCTCCTGGGTCTAATCCACCTGAAAGTGTTTTACCTGTTGCTGGTATAATTAAATTGTATGCTCTTGCAAGTCTTGTAATACTGTCTAATAATATTACTACATCTTTACCATGTTCTACAAGTCTTTTCGCTCTTTCTAGTACAATTTCTGCTACTTTAGTATGATTTCTAGGCAATTCATCAAAAGTAGAATAAACAACATCTCCTCTAATAGACCTTTTCATATCAGTAACCTCTTCAGGTCTTTCATCTATTAAAAGCACAATTATTTCTACCTCAGGATGATTTTTAGATATGGCATTAGCTACCATTTTTAGTAGTGTAGTTTTTCCAGCCTTAGGTGGGGATACTATCATTCCTCTTTGACCCTTACCAATTGGTGCCACAAGATCAATCATTCTTGTTGCAAAGTCTCTAGAATTTGTTTCAAGCTTTAGTCTTTCTATAGGGTAAATAGGAGTCATACTATCAAAGTCTGGTCTATTTACAGCAGTTTGCGGCTCTAGCCCATTTACTGCTTTTACATATAATAGGGCCTTAAACTTTTCCCCTGTTTTTGCTGGTCTAGTAACTCCTAAAATCTTATCTCCAGTTTTTAAGCGAAATCTTCTTATTTGTGAAGGAGAAATATATATATCATCATCACTAGATGAATAATTATCCCGTCTTAAAAACCCATAACCATCTTGATGAATTTCTAATATTCCTTCAGCCATATTTAAATCGTCTAATTTTTCTATTTCAGCTGTAGCTTTATCTGATAAGTCATTCATTTGAATTTCTGATATGTCTATAGTAGTGTTATCTACTAATTCATTTTGGTATACTTCTTCTTCCTCTTCTTCATCAGGATTCATAATCATATAAACTAATTCATCCTTCTTTAATTTATAAGGGCTAGGTATACCCATGACCTTAGCAATTTCCCTTAAGTCAGCAACCTTCTTCCCCATAAGTTCCTCTTGTTTCAAATATTAACACCCCCGGTTTAAAAGATAGTGAACAACTAACAGTTAAGAGTGAACAGTTAAACCCTTTAAGAGAAGATTATACTGCTCGGAACGTGGAGGGCCACGTTCCCTACAAAAACATAAATACATAATTACCGTAGGGAACGGTGCCCTCACCGTTCCGGTTTCATCTTTTCTATTGTCAATTCTCAATTCTCAATTGTCAATTGTTCTTACTTTGCGTATTCTGGTTTTTTGTCTAATTGGTGTGTGGATTCCATAAATCTTATGGTTCCCGTTTCTGATCTTAGTATTAAGGTATGAGTTGTGGCTCTGTTGTTGTCTAAATATTTTACTCCTTGCAGTAATTCTCCATAGGATACCCCTGTGGCAGAGAATATTATTTCATCACCTTTTACCAAGTCATCATTATAATATACCTTATCTAAATCTAAATCCATGGTCTTACACCTAGCATATTGTTCTTTTGTTTCAGGTTTTAGCTTGCATTGGATTTCTCCACCTAAGCATTTTAGGGCTGCAGCGGCTATTACACCTTCTGGTGCTCCACCTATACCCATAAGCATATCTACAGCTGAGTATTCAAAGCATGGAGATATGGCCCCTTGAACATCACCTTCTAGGATTATTTTAATTCTAGCTCCAGCTTGTCTAATCTCAGATATTAATTTTTCATGTCTAGGTCTATCTAAAACCGTTACTGTTACATCTCCTACTTCTTTGTTAAGAGCTTTTGCTACTGCTCTAATATTATCTCCAGTTGAGGCATTAATATCTATTACACCTTTAGCTTTAGGTCCTACAGCTATTTTATCCATATACATATCTGGTGCATGGAGCAGGCATCCTCTAGGAGCTACAGCCAATACTGAAATTGCATTTGGAAGTCCATTGGCAACAGATGATGTACCATCTAATGGATCTACTGCTATATCTACTTTTAAGTCTTCTGCAGTTGCAGTTCCTATTTGCTCACCAATATATAACATTGGAGCTTCATCCATTTCACCTTCACCTATTACTACAATTCCATCAATATTTACAGTGTCAAACATACGTCTCATAGCATCTACTGCTGCTTGGTCTGCTGCATTTTTGTCTCCTTGTCCTAAAAACTTTGCACTGGCAAGTGCTGCTGCTTCAGTTACCCTTCCTAGGTTTACAGGTAAATTTCTATCCATATTAACCTCTCCTATTTATTTATTCCTTCCCAATCCTTTAAGAAATTTTCGATTCCAATATCTGTTAAAGGATGATTCAACATTTGTTTGAATACTTTATATGGGATGGTAGCAATATCTGCTCCTGCCTTGGCAGAATCTGACACATGTATAGGATGTCTTATACTGGCAGCTATTATTTCACAGTCTATATTATGCATTTGAAATATTTCTACAATATCTTGAATTACATATAATCCTTCATTTCCAATGTCATCTAATCTTCCTACAAATGGACTTACATAAGTTGCTCCAGCTCTAGCTGCTAATAGGGCTTGAGTAGGTGAAAAAACTAAAGTAACATTTGTTTTTATCCCTTCTGCCTTAAAGATCTTAACAGCTTTTAATCCTTCTTCTGTCATAGGAACCTTTATTATTATATTAGGGTGAATTTTAGCTAATTTGCGACCTTCTTCAACCATTCCCCCACTTTCTAAGGATATTACTTCCGCACTAATAGGTCCATCTACTATACCTGCTATTTGTTCAACTACTTCTTCAAATACTCTACCTTCTTTTGCTATTAAACTAGGGTTTGTGGTTACACCACATATAACACCCCAAGAATTTACATCTTTTATTTCATCAATATTGGCACTATCAATAAATAATTTCAAAATCTTCCCTCCTTATTTATTTCCAACCTTTACCATCTGAACCAAAAATCATCATTTTTTCTTTTACTATTTCTTTCATTGCCTTTGTTGCAGGTCCAAGTATCTTTCTTGGGTCAATATTGTCATGATCCTTTGCTAAAAATGCTCTAACTTCATTTGCAAATGCGGCTCTAATATCTGTGTCTATATTTATTTTGCAAACTCCTAGACTAATTGCTCTCTGAAGACTTTCTGCAGGTACACCAGATGAACCATGTAATACCAGTGGAATATCGATTAACTTTCCAATAGCTTCTATTCTGTCATAATCTATTTTAGGTTCTCCCTTATATACACCATGAGCAGTACCTACAGCTATGGCTAAATAGTCCACACCTGTTTCTTCTACAAATCTTTTAGCTTCTTCTGGGTCTGTAAAGGTAGCATCTTTTTCATCTACTGTAATATGGTCTTCTGTACCACCTATTTTGCCTAGTTCAGCTTCTACAGTAACACCAACAGCATGGGCCACATCTACTACTCTTTTAGTGAAAGCAATGTTTTCTTCTAATGGAAATCTAGACCCATCTATCATTACTGAAGTAAAACCATTTCTAATGCATAGCATAGCTTGGTCAAAATCCGTACCATGGTCTAAGTGTAAGGCTACTGGAACCTTTGCATTTCTTCCTGCCAACTTTCCAAGAGCTGCTATGTATTCAATACCTGCATACTTTAAACCACCTTGACTTGCTTGTAATATAACTGGAGAATTCAACTCTTCAGCTGCTTGAATAATAGCTTGAACCCCTTCCATATTGTTTATATTAAAAGCTCCCACTG
>CAYZDC010000152.1:0-2807 GCA_964477045.1 uncultured Tissierellaceae bacterium
TGTGAATTGTGAATTGTGCATTGTTAATTAATTAAGGTGGTGGGTAATTGGAAATCAAAGAATCGAAAATTAAACCAAAACATATAACCAGCATTGGAGGACAAGCTCTTATTGAAGGAGTTATGATGAGAGGGCCTGAAAAAATATCCATAGCTGTTAGAAAGCCAGATGGCGAAATAGAATTAAAAGTAGATAGATTAAATACTTTAGGAATGAAAAATAGTTTTTTTAGATTGCCTTTTATAAGAGGTGTAGTTGGACTGATTGAAGCAATGATGATAGGTACAAAGGCATTAATGTATTCAGCTGAGTTTTTTGAAGAAGAGGAAGTTGAAGAACCTAAAATAACCCTATTCCAAAAGATTTTTAAAGATAAAGCTGCAGATGCAGAAATGGTATTTGCCCTAATTCTTTCCCTTTTTCTTGCAGTAGGTATTTTTATGGTATTACCTAGTTTTATTACAAATGTGTTTAAAAAAATAATACCAAATCCCATAGTATTAAACTTGATTGAAGGGGTATTTAGAATAGCCTTATTTTTAATTTATGTAATTTGGGTTTCAAAACTAGAAGATGTTAGAAGAGTATTTGAATATCATGGAGCAGAGCACAAAAGTATACATTGTTATGAAAATGGATTAGAATTAACAGTTAAAAATGTGAAGAAATTTCCTATATTACATGCTAGATGTGGAACCAGTTTTCTATTCATGGTTATGATCATAAGTATTTTTGTCCTTTCTTTCTTTGGATGGCCTAGCCCATTGCAAAGAGTTTTAATTAGAATCCTTATGTTCCCAGTAATTGCAGGTATATCCTATGAAGTAAATAGAATTATTGGAAGAAGTAGCTCAAAGCTTTGCTATGCTCTATCATATCCTGGACTAATGATACAAAAGTTGGCTACAGTTAAAGAACCTGATGATAGTCAAATGCAAGTTGCTATAGATGCATTAATTGCAGTAATTCCAGAAAACCAGGATTTAGACAAATGGTAATAAATGAATTGCTGGCTGAAGGCATAATATATTTAAAAGATTTAGAATATGCTAACCCTTTGTTTGAAGCCAGATTAATCCTAGCAAAAGTTTTAAATGTAGACAAATCCTATATATATACTTATGGAGACAAAGAAGTATCTGAGGATCAGAGTCAGGAATTCTTAAAACTTATAAAAAAAAGAAGTCAAGCTTATCCCATAGCCTATCTTTTAAATGAAAAGCAGTTTATGGGATTGGATCTTTATATAGAAGAAGGAGTGTTAATTCCTAGACCTGACACAGAAATTCTTGTGGAGTATGTATTAGATTATATAAAGAAACACTATAATGATAAGAAAATAAATGTATTGGATATAGGCATTGGAAGTGGAGCAATCTCTTTGAGTGTAGCTAATTACTGCCCTAATGTCCGTGTATATGGCATGGATATTGGGTATAAGCCTATTAGGGTCAGTAATATAAATAAAAAAAGATTAAATCTTCCCAATGTAAGTTTTCACCAGGGAGATTTATTCGGGGCTATAGAAAACTTAAATTTAAAAAACAAATGTGAAATCATAATATCAAATCCGCCGTATATAAAAGAAGAGGTTATAAAAACTTTGCAAAAAGATGTTCAGAAGTTTGAACCCTTATTGGCCTTAGATGGAGGAGCAGATGGACTGGATTTTTATAGAAGGATTACAAAAGAGGCTAAGGAATATTTAGTCCCAGGTGGCCTACTGGTTTATGAAATCGGTTTTGATCAAGGAAATGACTTAAAAAATATAATGTTACAGGAAGCTTATAGTGATGTAGAGATTATTAAGGACTTATCAGGACTTGATAGAGTAGTAGCAGGGTGGCTTAAATAGGAGTGGTTTAATGAATGTATTCATAAAACTTTTTATATCATTTTTTAAAATTGGAGCTTTTAGCTTTGGTGGAGGATATGCAATGCTTCCTCTTATAGAAGAAGAGGTCATCCAATTAAACAATTGGATTACAACCTCTGAATTTATTGATATTTTAGCTATTTCAGAAATGACTCCAGGGCCTATTGCTATAAATTCTGCTACATTTCTAGGATATAAAATTGCTGGATTAATGGGATCTGCAGTTGCTACATTTGCTGTAACCTTACCATCTTTTTTAATAATGACTTTAATCTTTTTATCCATAAATAAATTCAAAGATTCTCCCTATGTAGAATGGGCATTTGAAGGAATTAGACCAGTTGTTATAGGACTTATTTTAGCTGCTGCTATTAATATTGGAATGACTACATTGGTGGATTTAAAATCTATAGTAATAGCAATTGCACTATTTTATGTGGTAGCATTTAAAAACTTAAACCCAATTATAGCTATTGTTATTGCAGGAATACTGGGAATTATACTTTACTAAAGGAGGAGATCTATATGTTATGGGAAATGTTTGTAACTTTTCTTAAAATAGGTGCCTTTACTTTTGGTGGAGGTTTTGCCATGATTCCTATAATACAAGCAGAAATAGTTGACAAAAGAAAGTGGATTAGTGATGAAGAGTTTATGGATGCAATATCTATATCCCAAGCTTCACCAGGTCCCATAGCTACAAATACCAGTATATTCATAGGCTATAAGTTAAAAGGCCTAAAAGGTGCACTGGTATGCATGTTAGGAACTGTTTTACCATCCATATTTATCATAGTAATAATAGCTTGATGGAAACTATTACCATCGACAGGGGAATGGTTTACTATAATGGCTCTTGGTATCCTACAGATACACGTGTTTATGATGAGATTGTGGAATTTTATGATGCAATAGATTATGAAGAAGTAGA
>CAYZDC010000152.1:2817-3766 GCA_964477045.1 uncultured Tissierellaceae bacterium
ATGCATGTTAGGAACTGTTTTACCTTCCATATTTATTATAGTAATAATAGCAAAGTTCTTTTATCAATTTAGAGATAATGCTATTATTGAAAAAGTGTTTTTAGGCATAAGACCTGCAGTAGTTGCACTGATATTAACTGCAGTATATAAAATAGCCTTTAAAACTCACCTTGGATATGATAAAATGGTAGTAGGGCTAGTAGTAGCTCTTATAATTGTGTTTTTAAAAATTAGCCCAATATACTTGGTTATACTAGGGGCATTAGGATATATAGTAGTAAATAAGGTAAAAGAAATTTTATACAATAGAGATTAAGATATAGTGAACAGTGAATAGTGAACAGTGAACAGTGAACAGTGAACAACGAACAGTGAATAGTGAATAATTAATAATGCACAATGCACAGTGCACAATTAGAATCAAAACATATGTAGGAAATGAAAATATTTTTTGATTTTGAATTTCAATTGAGAATTGTGAATTGTGAACTGTGAATTGACTTTGAAAGGATGTGATTAAATGTTAACAAAATTAGATTTCTTAGAAACTAAATACAAAGAGTTAGAAGACAGAATTATGGATCCGGATTTAATAAATGACCTAGATGAATGGCAAAAAATTATGAAGGAACATTCAGATCTTCAACCTGTAGTCTTTAAATATAGAAACTTTAGTGAAATTCAAAAGCAATTGGAAGAATCCAAAGAAATGCTTTATGAAAAGCTAGATGATGATATGAGAGATTTAGTAAAAGAAGAAGTAAAAGACCTAGAAGAAGCCTATGAAAAAGCTGAAGAAGAACTAAGAGTACTGTTAATTCCAAAAGACCCTAATGACCACAAGAACGTTATTGTAGAAATTAGAGGTGGAGCAGGTGGAGATGAGGCAGCACTTTTTGCAGGTGTTTTATTTAGGATGTATTCTAGATATGCAGAAAGAAATAATTGG
>CAYZDC010000153.1:0-3746 GCA_964477045.1 uncultured Tissierellaceae bacterium
CATGCATCCTTCTCTCAGGTATTACTTCTCTATCAAAGTGAGCCATTTTTTCTAAGAACCATACATCTTGCAAAGTTATTGGTCCTCTTTTTCCTGCAGTCATTGAATCTTGATTGTCCGTAACTGGTGCTCCTGCTGCTGTTGTTATTTCAGGATTCACACCTACTGTTTGATTTCTACTAGGAATAGGGTCACCTAATCCGTTTTTTTCCATAGGATTGTGTTCATAGCCCTTTTTTCTATCCCTTTCATCCATATACTATTCCTCCTTTAATTATCTAACCATATAATGTGCAAGACACTCTTGCCTACATTATGTAACATATACTACATACACTTATACCCAAATCTATACTTTAAAAACTTTTGAGCATAAATAGGGGTGTTTTGGTAAAATATGATATACTTATAAAAACTATTTAAATTAAGGAGAAAACTATGGAAACTATTATTATAGCTATTTTTTATGCAATATTAGCTGGATCAGTTGTTGCTACACAAAATGTATTTAGCACACAAATCAGTCACAAAATAGGAATGTGGGAAACTACTGTTATTGTACACTTATTTGGACTTATTTTTGCTTTGATTATAGCTTTTTTCTTTGGAAAAGGTAGTTATAAAAACATAGGTGAAATTAACAAATTGTATTTATTAGCAGGACCCTTAGGTGTTATCATTATTTTCAGTGTTACCATGGGAGTGTCCAAGCTAGGAGCTACCTTTGCTATAGCTATAATGGTTATATCCCAATTATCCTTTGCAACAGTTATTGATAGCTTTGGTTTATTTGGCATGGATAAAATCCCATTAAATTTAACAAAATTAATGGGATTAGTTATTATGATTATAGGTCTAATGATATTTCAATTAAGAGCTTAAGTAGTTTGAAAGGAATTCTATATAAAATTTAATCATATTAGAAAAATTTTGGATGGATATCTTTTCATTATTAGAATGAATAGTATCAAAATCAGCTTGGGAAAGTATTACAGCTGAAAACCTGTAAATATTTTCACATAAGTTGAAGTACTTTCTAGAATCAGTACCACCCACCATAAGGTATGGCAGGGCCACAGCCTCTGGATATATTTTATTTATAGTCTGAGTTAATATTCTATAGGAATCAGCATCCACATTTGAAATTTCAGAAGGATTTTCAACTAATAATTTTTCAACTTCAAATTCAATATTAGGATTAACTTTTCTAATATGTTCTATTGCAGAATCCAGGCTATCCCCTTGTAAAACCCTAACATTAGCTATAGCTGAAGCTGTTTTAGGTAATACATTAGCTGCTTGGCTTCCTTCAATCATTGTAAAGGCAATAGTTGTCCTAATCAGTGAATTAGTAGTAGCATCTTTTGCCAGTGTAGATTGGATAAAGGGAAATAGTCTTTCTGTATTTTTTAAGATAAATGACTTTCCTTCAACATAAGGTGCCATAGTTTGAAACATATCTTTAACAGGTGAAATTAATCTGGCTGGCATAGGGGTTTTCTCTACATTTGTAATCAATTTAGCTAAAGTACCTACAGCTGTATTAATAGGTGGCATAGAAGAATGTCCATCTTTCCCTTTTACCCTTATTTTAATATTATTAGACCCTTTTTCTGCAGTGCCTACTAGTGCCAAGGGTGCCCTAAGGCCTTTTAACATGTCAGTAATAATAGCTCCACCTTCATCTAATACACATTCAAATTGGATATTTCTCTCTTTAAATACTTCTGCAGCTTTTTCTGCCCCTCTTTTCCCACCAACTTCCTCATCAAATCCAAAAACCATATAAATATCTCTATCAAATTTTATACCTTCAAGGATCATATGCTCAATGGCTTCCATTACTGCTATGACTTGATTTTTATCATCTAAGGTTCCCCTACCCCAAATAAAACCATCTTTCACAGCTCCTGAAAAAGGCTCCTCTTCCCAGTGGGCTTCATTTGTTTTTCCTACAGGTACTACATCATAATGACCTAATAATAAAATAGGTTTTTTACCTTTAGTCTTACTTTCCAATATGTATACTGGACAGTATTCATTTATCATTTCTTGTTTACAAACTCTGTGAACATTAGGATAAGAATTCTTTAAAAAGTCTAAAAACTCATCATATATTTTATAATCTACCCTATCATAATCTGCATAAGAAATAGTTTTAAATTGAATTGCTTGTGATAAGTTTTCCACTGCATTTTCTAAATCAAACATAAAATCTCCTCCAATTTAGTAGAACTTTATCTCCATAATTTTATTATTTAATCTCACAATACCTATTTAATATACTTAAAAAAGCTCCATTTTTAACTGCTTCTTCCCACAGACCATCTTCAAATCTTTCTTGTCTAATATAATATGTCAAAATTGCTCCTAAGAGTTTTAAATCAGCATCCCGGATTAAATCATTCATTTCCTCTATGTTAGAAGCTCCTCTTTTTTCTATAACATCTAAATAATCATAGCAAATTAAATTGGTTTTATAGAATTCATGGACAAAACCTTCCAGGGTTTTATCATAAATAGGATAAGACATTGAGTAACAATTGTCCTCTAAGTTATCCCTATCAGTCCATTTGCATGCAGTTTTTCCTGTTGTTGCTTGGAAATATGGTATATAGGCACATAGTTTTTCAATACTAGCTCTATTAGTAAAAAGGTTTAATTTCCCACAGATCTCTTCAACATACTCTCTTTTAACTATTGTGTTTAACCACTCTTTAGGAATAGTTTCATAGCCATAATATAGTCCTGCTAATCCACCTACTACGGCTGCTACTGTATCTGTATCCTCTCCTAAATTTACAGCTTTTAAAACACAATCCTTATAATTTGTAGTATTTAATAAACACCAAATTGCAGCTTCTAAGGTACTAACCACATATCCACTACTACTTATTTTATCCCTTTCTAAATTGCTAAACTCTTCTTTTTCTAGTCCTTTAAAGTGGATTAATTCATCAGCAAAATCATAGTTTAGCCTATAATAATCCATAGCATAATCAATTCCGTTTTGTATTGCCCTTTTTAAATCCATTTTCCCAACAAGCATTCCAGCTATTGTAATATAAATACCACATGCCATTTGGCTTCGTTTATGCCCATGAGTCAAAGAGGATACATTATGTATAATTTCAAAAGCATGATCTATTTCATAAAATTCTGTACCATAAATAGACTGAAGATAAAAAGTTATTGGCAAAATTCTCATAAGAGAACCATTCCCATTATCATATTCCCGCTTTCCACCACATTCCAAGGGAGAAGTACCTGCTTCGAAACGCCTTAGGGCATTTCTAGTACCAACACCAATATCAAATGCTTCTCCAAATGGAGTATATTCTCCATCTTTATACCACTTCATGAAATTTTCCATTATATCATTATAATCCAAGCCTTTAGCTAGGCTATCCACCAAACATAAAGTTAAGCTGGTATCATCTGACCAAGTTCCTGCTGGTTGATTATAAGTTCCATATGAACGCATATCTATTACAGGTTCTTCCCTTAAATCTTCTCTATTCATAAACTCTACTGGTACCCCTAAAGAGTCACCAACACATAATCCCATTACTGCACTTGAAATTTGATTTAACATGCTTTCACCTTCCTAGTAGTTATTTAAACTAATTATACATCTAATAAAATATTTTTCCACTAAATTAAGTTTTATTGTTTCTTGTTTTATAAAAAAGTAGAAACTAATATTAGTTTCTACTTTTTAATCCCCTTGTTCCTCTTTTCTAAAT
>CAYZDC010000154.1:0-3732 GCA_964477045.1 uncultured Tissierellaceae bacterium
AGACTAGAAACAAGAGCAGATACGCTACCACCACCAGGAGTAGGGTCTCCACTTCCAACTAAGATTAAATACTCTTTTATAGGCTTGTCTATATACATTTTAGTCACCCCAGTTATGTTTACTTAGAATCTTTGAATATTATTTACCCTAAAAATTGACAAACTCACTTTTTAAACAATAATATTTTTCTATTGATGGCAAATAATCCTTTGTTCATATATAATTTAAGTAATGTAATGCAGACTTTCACTAGTGAAGACCTATAGAAGAATGGAGTGAATAAATAATGACAAAATACAAAGGAATTATATTTGATTTAGATGGCACATTACTAGATACCATTGATGACTTAGGAGATAGTATGAATGAAGTTCTGAAAACATATAATCTTCCAATCTTTACAATGGAAGAGTATAAATGGAAGATTGGTGGTGGATTTAAGGGATTAGCTATGAATAGTTTCCCAAAAGGAACGGATTCGGACACCATTGAAAAAGCTATATTATTATTTTCAAACACTTATGATTTTATGTATTTAAATAAAACCAAACCATATAAAGATATAGATCATATCTTAGATGAATTAAATAAGATGAATCTAAAGATAGGAATTAATTCTAATAAAAAGGATAGCTACACAAAAGAATTAGCCAATAAGTTTTTTAAAAGGATTCCTTTTATTGAAATATATGGGGAGAGAGATGGAATCCCCAAGAAACCAGATCCCACATCTGCCTTAGAAATTATAAAATCAATGAAGCTAAAGCCAAAAGAGGTACTTTATATAGGAGATTCTAAGGTGGATATGGAGACAGCAAAAAATGCAGGCATTGACAGTATTGGAGTACTTTGGGGATTTAGAGATTATGAAGAATTAAGCAGCCATGGTGCCACATATATTGTATCTGAGCCTAAAGATATATTGGATATAGTCAATAGGAAAGACTGACTTTGCTAGGGCTTATCAATTCATTAGTAAAATAGTGTGATATAATCCAATATAGATAGAATCACATTTCCCGCAAGAAAAATATTAATATATAATTTGCTATATAAAATAAAGAAGATGAGGAAGTGACTTTATGGGATTAGATACTAATAATATTTATATAAATAAAATAAAAGAAAAAGACTATCAAATTGAATTTCAAAAGATGATTTTAGATATTGCCTTTGAATTTATGAGTTTAGATCAAGAAAACTATAATAATAAAGTGGACAATCTATTAAAAAAGGTAGGAGAGTTTTTCTGTGTAGATAGAACATATATATTCACCTTAAATTATAAAAATAACACTATGACATATTCAAATGAATGGTGCAGCCCAGGAATAAACCCTGAAGTATGTACAATTGAAGAAATGCCCTTAGAAGTTTTTCCGTGGTGGTTGGGCCAACTGGATAAACATAAACTAGTTTATATTGCAGATGTAAACCTTATGCCTGCAGAAGCAAAAGATGAACAAATTCAGCTTCATAGGCAAGATGTAAAATCTTTGATTTCTGTTCCCATAATCCTAGATGGAAAGATTCAGGCATTTATAGGTATTGACTCAGTTAGAACAATTAAAAAATGGTCACAGGAAAATATAGAATTGTTAAGAGCAATGGCAAATGTTTTATCCAGTGGAATGTCTAAAATAAAAATGGATAAAAAGATAAAGTTTATGGCCTTCTATGATGAGCTTACTAAGCTGCCCAATGAATTTTTATTTGAAGATAGAGTTATAGAAGCAATAAAATCAGCTAAACGGACAGGAAAATATATATCTGTAGTATGTATAGATTTGGATAATTTCAAATATGTAAATGATACAATTGGCCGTAGCGGAGGAGATTTGTTATTAAAGCATATTGCCAAAAGTTTAGTTGCTATACTACGAAAAACAGATACTGTTTCTCGATTTAGTGGTGATCAGTTTTTGATTTTGTTAAATCATTTATCTGATATTAAAGATGTTAATAAAATAATGAGAAAAATAATGAAGATATTTTTAGAACCAATGATTGTTAATGGCTATGAACTCTTAGTTACTGCCAGTGCAGGTATTGCCATTTATGCAGTAGATGGACAAGATTCTGAGACCTTAGTTAAAAATGCGGAAATAGCTATGTATAATGCAAAATCCAAGGGAAAAAATCAATATGCTTTATGCACTGAGGATATGAAGTCAGAGAGGCAAACCAGTATGGAGCTATCAAATGATCTCTACAGTGCATTAGATAGAAATGAACTAGTTGTGAATTATCAGCCTCAGATAGATCTTCTTACTGGTGAGATTACAAGTGTGGAGTCTTTACTTCGTTGGCTACATTCTACTAGGGGTATAATACCACCTGGTGTATTTATTCCCATAGCTGAAAAAAATAGTTTGATATATGGCATAGGTGAGTGGGTACTAAGACAGTCTTGCATGCAGAATAAAAAGTGGCATGATATGGGACTACCAAAGATAAATATGTCTGTTAATCTATCTTCCCTTCAAATAATTAATCCTACAATAGTAGAAAATATTCAGATGATTATTGAAGAAACTGGATTAGAACCTAAGTATGTTGAATTAGAGATTACTGAAGGTATTTCTATAAGTAATCCAGATCATGTATTAAATTTTCTAAACAAACTAAAAAACACAGGAGTATCCATTGCAATAGATGACTTTGGAACGGAATATTCCTCTCTTAGTAGATTAAAATGGCTTCCAGTAGACAGAATTAAGATTGACATGCAGTTTGTACAAGGGATAGAAACCGATGAAAAAGACAGAGCCATTATAGAAGTAATTATCAACCTAGCTAAGAGTTTAGGATTAAAGGTTTTAGCTGAAGGAGTTGAAACTAAAGAGCAATTAGACTTTTTAAAACAAAAAAAATGTGATCATGTTCAGGGATACTATTATTACAAGCCTATGCCAGCTGATGAAATGGAAAAAATATTATTAGAGTTATCCAACATGCCCCTAGTAAAGTTTTATAAATAAGTAAAGGGGCCAGAGTATTAGAAATACATATTTATTTTTGTTTCTTCTAGAGATGCTATAATAATGTAGATTTATATTGCCTATGTCCATACATGATTGGAGTGAATAAACTATGGCAACAAAAATAAAAATAAAGATAAATGACAATAAAGAGCTAAGAAAAGAAATTGATGGTTTTTATGAAAATATGGACCAAAAAACCTTAGCAAAGTGGTCACTAGCTATAGCAAAACATATCTTGAAAATTGTGGACATAGATTATAGTTCAATCGATGAAATAGTAGAAGGCTTTAAGATAAGTGAATTATGGCAAGTTAAAGAAGTTCGGCTCCATGATATAAGGCAAGCAGGATTTAAAATTCACAAAATCGCCAGAGGATATGATTCAGAAATAAAGAGAGCAGCATTAAGAGTAGCTGGACATGCAGTTGCAAGTGGACATATGAGAGAACATGCAATAATAGCCTCAGATTATGCAGTAAAAACAATAGGATTGATTACATCAGATAATATGGAAGCCATAACTATTGAAAGGGAATGGCAACTAGATGAAATAAAGAAGTTGTTATAATATAATTGATTTGATATACAAGTAAGTATAAAGAGTATAAGTATTTCCATAAAAATACATTTACATAAATAGCTAAAAGTATTAGCCTTACTGGGATTTATCTCTTTAATAGTAAGGTTATTATGATATAATTCAATATATATGGAATTATCATAATGAATTTTATAGTATTTTAAGAAA
>CAYZDC010000155.1:0-3723 GCA_964477045.1 uncultured Tissierellaceae bacterium
TTTGTAATTGTGAACTGTGAATTGTGAATCGTGAATTGAATAAGGGAGGTTTTATAGTGAAAATAGGTATTGGTAGTGATCATGGTGGTTTTGAGTTAAAGGAATACATTAGGAAGGCTCTTTCTGAACAGGGAATAGAGATTGTGGATTATGGTACTTATTCAACTGAATCTGTAGACTATCCTGACTTTGGTAAGAAAACAGCAGAGGCTGTAATTAAGGGTGAAGTAGAGAGAGCTATTGTAATATGTGGTACCGGTATTGGAATATCAATTGCTGCGAATAAGGTAAAAGGTATTAGATGTGCCCTATGTGGAGATACTTTTTCTGCAAGAATGAGTAGAGAACATAATGATGCTAATATGCTAGGATTAGGTGGAAGAGTATTAGGAGTAGGTCTTGCTATGGAAATTGTCCATACATTTTTGAATTCCAAATTTGAAGGTGGAAGACATGGAAGAAGAGTTGAAAAATTAAATGATATATAGGGTGTATTTGTGGTATAATTCTATTGAGTAAAAAGGATTTAGGAGAGGAGTTTTTAAATATGGCAAAAATTACAGTATTTGATCACCCGTTAATAAAGCACAAACTAACTTACATTAGGGATAAAAACACAGGTTCAAAAGAGTTTAGAGAATTAGTTACAGAGGTTTCTATGTTAATGGCCTATGAGGTAACCAGAAATTTTCCTCTAGAGGATATCCAAATTGAAACTCCTATAATGAAAATGACAAGCCAAGTAATACCAGGTAAAAAAGTAGGACTTATTCCTATTTTAAGAGCAGGCCTAGGTATGGTAGATGGAATGTTATCTTTAATTCCTGCTGCAAAAGTAGGACATATTGGTCTTTATCGAGACCCTGAAACTTTGAAACCAGTAGAGTATTATTGTAAACTACCACAGGACATTCAAGATAGAGAATTAATAGTATTAGACCCAATGCTTGCTACAGGAGGATCTGCTGTTGATGCTATTAGAATGCTCAAAGAAAAAGGAGCTACATCTATTAGATTTGTATGCCTGATAGCAGCACCAGAAGGTGTAAAGGCATTGGCTGAAGCACATCCAGATGTAGATATTTATGTTGCAGCCTTAGATGAAAAGTTAAATGAACATGCATATATTGTTCCAGGATTAGGAGACGCAGGAGATAGATTATTTGGTACAAAATAGGGAATAAAGGGGCAGAGTTTGTAGCTGTCCCTTTTAGCTATTAATTTCAACATTGTAAGGAGAGGTAGTATGGCAAAATATTTGCTACCGTTTTTAGTAGCGGTATTCATTTCATTAGCAACAACACCATTGGTTAGAAAATTATCTTTTAAAGTAGGAGCAGTAGATATACCTAAAGATAATAGACGGGTCCATAAAGAGCCTATGCCTACAATGGGAGGATTAGCTATTTATTTAGGGGTTGTAATTACGACCCTAATATTTCTACCTATTGATAAGACTATATTTTCTATTATAGCAGGAGGAACCTTAATAGTTGTTTCTGGAATTATAGATGATGTTAGTGAATTAAGTGCTAAGAAAAAATTAATATTTCAAATAGGAGCAGCTATTATATTAATATGGGGTGGAGTTAGAATTGATACAATAACAAATCCTTTCTCACCAAATAACACATTATTAAACCTGGGAATATTATCTATACCAATAACTATATTTTGGATAGTGGGAATTATAAATACTTTAAACCTAATAGATGGATTAGATGGACTTTCAGCAGGAGTTGCCATGATCTCTAGTTTGTCCTTAATGTTTGTAGCAGGTAAATTTGGCCTAGCTAGCATTATAGTGCTTTCAGCTACTGTTGCTGGTGCTTGCCTTGGATTTTTGCCTTATAACTTTAATCCAGCTAAAATTTTTATGGGTGATACGGGAGCCTTGTTTTTAGGATTTATGATGGCAGTTATATCTATTGAGGGTGTAATGAAATCTGTAGCAACAATTGCTATAGTAGTGCCTATAATGATTTTAGGAGTCCCTATATTTGATACTACATTTGCCATATTTAGAAGGCTTTTAAGTGGCCAATCTGTGGCCACAGCTGATAAAGGGCATTTGCACCATAGACTAATAGATAGAGGGTTTTCTCAAAAGCAAACAGTACTTATATTATATGGAGTATCCGCTTTTTTTGGTATATTTGCAGTCCTAGTAGCCAAAGCAAACAGTAGACAAGCAGTTTACTTATCCCTTGTAATGTTTATTGCAGCAGTTATATTTGCTATTAAAGTAGGGCTATTTAAAAACAAAGAGTAAGTAGGAGGAATTTATGAAGAAGTTAAAGGTTTTAACAGTTTTTGGTACAAGACCAGAAGGCATTAAATTGGCCCCTGTTATTAAGGCTTTAGAAAGAAATAACAAGGTGGAAAGTGTGACTTGTATTACAGCTCAACATAGAGAAATGCTTGATCAGGTATTAAACCTGTTCCAAATAGAACCTGATTATGATTTAAATATATTCAAGCCAGGCCAAAGTTTAACAGAAATAACTACAAGGGCTCTTATAGGCTTGGAAGAAGTAATAAAGGAAGTAAAACCAGATGTGTTATTAGTTCAAGGAGATACAACAACAGTATTTACAGGTGCTCTGGCTGCATTTTATCAAGGGATAAAAATCGGCCATGTGGAAGCAGGACTTCGAAGTGGGAACTTGCATTCACCATATCCAGAAGAGGCTAATAGAATGCTAACAGGTATCCTTACAGACTATCACTTTGCACCTACTGAGAGAAATGTAGATAACTTGCTAAGAGAAAATTACCCTGAAGAAAAAATATTTGTTACAGGAAACACAGTAATAGATGCACTGACCTATACAATTAAAGATGATTATATATTTGAAAATGAATTATTAAACAAATTAGATTATAATAAGAAAATAATTTTAATGACTTCCCATAGAAGAGAGAATATTGGTAAGCCTATGGAAAATATATTCCAGGCAATTAAAGATATAGTAGAAAAATATAAAGATGTAGAAGTAATATTCCCAATGCATTTAAATCCAAAAGTAAGAAATATTGCTAATGGGATTTTAGGAGACAATAATAGAATCCATTTAATAGAACCACTTGACTATGAACCCTTTGCTAATTTAATGGCAAAAGTACACTTAATAGTTACTGACTCTGGGGGATTGCAAGAAGAAGCACCAACACTGGGAATTCCAGTACTTGTAGTTAGAGAAGAAACTGAAAGACCAGAAGGAATAGAAGCTGGTACAGCTAAATTAGTAGGTACTGATTATAAATTATTGTATGATTCTATGGATTTATTGCTATCTAATAGTGATGAATATGAAAAAATGGCAAAAGCAGTAAATCCTTATGGAGATGGAAATGCTGCAGAAAGAATAGTTGAAATACTGTTATCCAATAGGTAGGGACAGTCCTGCAGACAAATTAATATTTGTAGGGGCGTACCTTTGGTCGCCCGCTAAGAACACCTTCTTAAAGGAGTTGAATGATTTGGATCAGAAATTAATTGAACTTAGGGATAGTTTAGAAATGATTGAAGATATACTAATTTATGCCTATGAAGGGTATGTACTTGTTGATCCGGATGGGAAAATAGTAAAGATGAATTATGAAAAGCTAATGGGAATTAAAGAAGAAGATGGATTAGGAAAATATGTAGAGGATGTTATAGAAAACACTCGAATGCATATAGTTACTAAAACTGGAATAAAAGAATTAAGAGATGTACAA
>CAYZDC010000156.1:0-3674 GCA_964477045.1 uncultured Tissierellaceae bacterium
CTTGAACCACTTATTAAGTCTTCTATATTCTTTTTAGAAAGTTTGCCATAATCTTCAGCGGAGTCTATATTAAAATAAACATTGCCATTTACATTATAGGCAGCCCCTTTCTCTATTAGCTCTTCTATAAATAAGATCATTTCTCCAATAAAATGTGTGGCTCTTGGATTGATGGTTTCATAATCATATAGGTTCAAACCCTTAGCATCTTCCATAAAAGCTTCTATATATCTATCAGTAATTACATCTAAACTTGTATTTTCTGCATTAGCTTTGTTTATTATTTTATCATCAATGTCAGTAAAGTTCACTGTAAATTTTACATCATAGCCTTGGTAAATAAAAAATCTTCTTAAGGTGTCGAAAATTACTAAGGGTCTAGCATTTCCCACATGTATATAGTCATACACTGTTGGTCCACAGTTATACATAGTTATTTTGTCTTCTTTTATGGGTATGAATTCTTCTTTTTTTCTACTTAAGGTATTGTATAATTTCATAGTCATTTCCCCCTTTTTTAATTTTTATATGTCTCTGATTTTAATACAAAAAATCGTCTCTAAAACATAGAGACGATTTTATCGCGGTTCCACTCTAATAGGCAAAGCCCACTCGAAACGTATAACGTTCGTTAAACGATTTACCCTACTGATTTCAGGCAATAATTCAAAGGTGCATTTCTGTTTTATAAATACTTAGAACTTTTTTCAGCCTTGAAAGTCCCTCTCTTAAAGTTTATAAAACTTACTCTCCTTCTCTCTACTCTTAATATGTTATATACAATAATACAATATTCTCTGTATTATTTCAATGTTAAATATTTAAATATTTATTTTCTACGTATTCTATTCTTTTTAAGATATTTTCTTTGCCTAATAAATATAGAATCGATACTAAATCTGGTCCATGTACACTTCCTGTTAAAACAGCTCTAGTTGGCATAAATAAATTCTTGCCTTTTACTCCAGATTTCTTTTGTATTATCTTCATGAATCCTTTTGCATAATCCATGCTTATGGATTCCTTATTATCTAGCTCTTCTTTAATAGCTGATAAAATATCTTGAAGGCCTTCTGTTTTAAGTGTTTCTAATGCATCTTCTTCTACTATGTCTACTTTGTTTTGGAATATGAATTCCACTTTATCAACAGACTCTTGCACAGTGGAAAGACTTTCTTTAACGCTATGGATTAGTATCTTTAGCCATTCATAATTTGTCTTAACAAAATCATCATCTATTAGTCCTGCTTCCTTTAAATATGGTATAGCCATATCTGTTATTTCTTCTACAGATGCATTTCTAATATAATGACCATTTACCCAATCTAACTTATCCTTATCAAATATTCCACCAGCCTTTGAAACTCTTTCAAAGGTAAATTGTTTGACAAGCTCATCCATTGAAAATATCTCTTCATTATCTTCTGGACTCCATCCTACTAAAGCCAAATAATTAATTAGCCCCTCTGGTAAATATCCCTTTTCCCTAAAGTCATCAACAGATACATCACCATGTCGCTTACTTAGTTTTTTTCTTTCTTTATTTAAAACTGTAGGTAAATGCACGTAAATAGGTGGTTCCCAACCAAAGACCTCATATAAATATACATGTTTTGGAGTAGAAGCTAACCACTCTTCACCTCTTACAATATGAGTAATTTTCATAAGGTAATCGTCTACTACCACAGCCATATGATAAGTAGGGTAGCCATCAGATTTTAAAAGTACTTGGTCATCAATATCATCACTATTTATAGTGATATTGCCTCTTACTATATCATGAAATTTTATATCCTTATCTTTTGGTAGTTTTAGCCTAATTACATGCTCTTCTCCATCTGCTATCCTCTTAGCTGCTTCCTCTTTGCTAACACCTCTGCAAAGTCCATCATATTTAGGAACTAATCCTTTGGTTTTTTGCTCTTCCCTAAGAGATTCTAACCTCTCTTTTGTACAAAAGCAATTGTAAGCATGACCATTTTCCACTAATTTGTCTACATATTTCTTATATATATCTAATCTTTCAGATTGGATATATGGCCCATATTCGCCTTTTTGTACAACTTTACCATCTTCTATAAATACACCTTCATCGTATTTAATTCCAGCCCATTCTAGGGATTCTATTAGGTTTTCTATTGCACCTTCTACTAACCTGGTTTGGTCAGTATCCTCTATACGCAATATGAATTTCCCATCATTATGTTGTGAAAATAAATAATTATATAATGCTGTCCTAAGTCCTCCAATGTGTAAATATCCTGTTGGACTTGGAGCAAATCTCAATCTAAAATTTCCCATATTACTTACACCTCCTGTAATAATTACACTTCCATTATATCTTACATTATTTAATGTGTAAACTTTTAAAGAATTCGCTTATATATTAAGCAACTGTTTTTTTACAAGCTTATAAACCTCTTCTCCACTTATTTCCTGTTTTCCTTCTTCACTTCTTAGGGAATATTCCACTATTCCATCCCCAGCTAGTTTACCTACTGTTAATCTAATAGGAATACCTATTAAATCCCTATCGTTAAACTTAACTCCTGCTCTTTCATTTCTATCATCTAATAATACTTCTGCCCCAATATTTTTTAAATCTTGATATAATTTTTCTCCCAAATTCATTTGTTCTTCATTTTTAATATTAATCACAGTAATAATTACATGATAAGGAGCTGTATTCATAGGCCACACTATTCCATTTTCATCATGATACTGCTCTACTACGGCAGCCACTGACCTAGACACACCTACTCCATAGCTTCCCATTAAGAAGTATTGTTCTTTTCCATTTTCATCTAAATATTTTGCTTCAAGTCCTTTGCTATACTTTGTCCCTAGTTGGAATATGTTGCCTACTTCAATACCTCTTTCCATTCGAATCTTACCATTACACTTAGGACACTTGTCCCCTTCTTCTATTAATAACAAGTCTGGAGCTATTTCTCCTTTAAAATCTCGGCCATAGTTTGCATTTTTTATATGAGTATCCGTTTCATTTCCTCCTACTACCAGGTTTTTCATTTTAGTAATACTTGAATCAACCACAATCCTCACTTCTTTTTTTAGACCTATTGGCCCAGTATATCCTACAGCTGCTCCTGTTATATCTCTTATCATATCTTCTCCAGCCAGTTCTATATCATGATCAACAATCCCCAAATAATTGTATAGTTTTGTTTCATTTAATTCTCTATCTCCTGGAATTATTGCCATTACAGGTGAGCCTTTTGCATTATAAACTAAAGCTTTAGCAAATTTACTACCCTCTATATGGAAGAAATCCTTTAAAGCTTCTATAGTTGTAATAGAAGGAGTAATAACTTTTTCCATTTCTAATTCTTCTACTATATTTTCACCTATATTATAAACTACTTCAGCTTTTTCATCAGTGGCAGCATAATTACAAGAGTCGCAAGAGGCTATTAAAGCTTCCCCTATATCTGACATAGCCATAAATTCATGGGATTTATTCCCTCCCATAGTTCCACTATCTCCTTCTACAACTTTATAATTCAAGTGTAGTCTGGTAAAGATTTTATCATAAGCATCCCACATAACTTGATAAGCTTCACCCATGGTTTCTTCATTAATGTCAAAGCTATAGGCATCCTTCATTATAAACTCTCTACATCTCATAAGTCCAAATCTAGGTCTTTTTTCATCTC
>CAYZDC010000157.1:0-745 GCA_964477045.1 uncultured Tissierellaceae bacterium
AGCACATTCCTAAAAAGTTAGCTAAAATCATATTATTTGTAAATATAGCTGCTATAAGTATTACAAATGGATTTAATTCAACCATTATTTAGCCACCTCACTTTTCTCTTTATCTTGTAGATTATGAGCTATCCATATTACAATAGCTAAAACAAAGAAAGCTCCTGGAGGCATTATCATTATAGTCCAAGGAGTCCACCAATCTCCTAATAATTGTATTCCAAATACGGATCCAAATCCTAATAATTCTCTTACAAAAGATATAGCTAATAAAACAAATGTATATCCTAAGCCTGAAGCTATACCATCTAAAAATGATTCAAATGGAGGATTTTTTTGAGCATAGGCCTCAGCTCGTCCCATTATTATACAGTTTGTAATAATTAACCCAACATAAGGTCCTAATGTTTTACTCATTTCTGGCATATATGCCTTTAAAAATATATCTACAATAATTACATAAGCAGATATAATAAGTACTTGTACCATCATTCTAATGTGATTAGGAGTAAATTTTCTTAATAAGGATACTGTTAGGGAAGATAGGCCAGTAACAAATACTAAGGCTAATCCCATAATAAGGGAGTTTAACATCAAGTTTGTAACTGCTAGTGCTGAACAAATACCTAATACTTGTCTAAATACTGGGTTATCGTCCCAAATACCCATTAAAAATATTTTATTTGGTTTGTCTTTAGCCATTATTGACCCCCCTTTCTATCCTTAATAAAATTATACATGTCCT
>CAYZDC010000157.1:755-3511 GCA_964477045.1 uncultured Tissierellaceae bacterium
GATGTTAAAGTAGCACCTGCTATAGCATCTACATTCCCACCAGTGGCAGGTCTGTAAATAACGTAATTATTGTCAGATACATTTGTTAAGTCAATACCTCTAAATTGCTCTTTATACCACTCTTCGGCAATTCTCCCTCCAAGTCCTGGGGTCTCATCTTGACTAATAAATTCTAATCCTAGCACTTCCGAGTAGTCTTTAGATATTCCTACATAAGCATTAATAGTTCCCCATAGTCCTGGTCCAGTAGCAGGAAATGCATATCCTTTTACTTCACCATTTTCTTTAAATGTATATATTATCTCATCCTTAATTTCTTCAGATTCTATTTTTTCCTCAAAAACTTTTCTTATATCATCTGGTTCATCTGAAGGTGTATCTATATCAAATACGTATAATATTTTTCTTTGTAAATCTGCTCCTTGCAATAAGGAGATTTTTTCTGCAGTACTATAATTTAAGTACGAAAGTACCAAAGTAAATACAGCAGTAAGTAAAGACATTAATATAATAGGATAAGCAAATGATTTTTTCATACAATCACCTCTTTATCTTTTTCAGCTTTTTCTTTTTTATGTTTTTTATAGGCTCTTACACCTTCGTCCATTATTGGTGCGAAAGTATTTCCCATTAATATAGCAAACATAACTCCACCTGCAAAAAGCGCAAATCCTCTAATAATTACAGTTACTATGCCTATAATAATTCCATATATCCATCTTCCTTCCACTGTCTTAGGGGATGAAATAGGATCTGTTGCCATAAAAATAGTCCCAAACAAAAATCCACCAGTTAAAACTCCATAAAGAGGATGAGGAACTTCTGGCATTCCTATATAGTGTAGTATGGTACTTAATCCTACAAATCCTATAAAACACCCTGCCATAGTTTGCCAAGATGCAACTTTTTTATAAATTAAGTAAATTCCTGCTAAAATAATTAATATAGCGCTAGTTTCTCCAATAGACCCAGATACATTTCCTAGTAACAAGTCTAATTTTGATACCATTTGTCCGCTATCTCTAAACAATAACATAGGCGTAGCCTGTGATACAGCTTCTATACCTTCAGTAATATATGTAGCAAAACCACCTGGAAAACCATTCATTGCTTTTGACCAAACGATAGTTAATGGTGCAGGGAATGAAACATATACAAAAGCTCTTGCAACTAGTGCAGGATTAAATACATTTCTACCAAATCCACCAAATACCATTTTCCCAAACATAACACCAAAGATAATTCCTAATACAGCTATCCAATAAGGTGTAGTAGGAGGTAGTGTCATGGTATAAAGAATACATGTTACAAATACTGCTTCTGAAACCTTCTTTTTGTTCTTTTTTTCAAAAACATATTCAGTGGCTACACCAAATATAGTTACTACAATCATGAGGATTAAAGATCTCCATCCAAAAAAGTATATTGAAGAAAATATTAAAGGAATAAGAGATATAATAACTGTCCTCATCATATTTTGTTTTTGGAATAATTTCATAATATTATCTGTAAACAAAATAGCACCTCCATTTATAATTTTTTAATGCCTACTCAAAGAATATCATATTTTTACCCATTTTAGTACACAATTATCAAAATATTTATTTTTAATGTTATAATTCCTTAAAAAGAAAAGGCATGACAAATAAGCATACCTTTTCTTTCAATAATCTTTAGAATCTTTCTACTTTATATTTCTCTGTTAGTTCATTTACCTTGTTCATATATTTATCTTGTTGTTTCATTCTTACTATTTGATTTTTTATTTCTTCATGAACTTCTTCCATTGTACTAAGGGATTCTGGAAGTTTCTCATTAAGTTTAATAATATGATATCCAAATTGTGACTTAACTGGTCCTGAAATTTCTCCTTCTCCCATATCAAAGGCAGCATTTTCAAATTCTGGTACCATTTGTCCCTTGCCAAACTCACCTAAGTTACCACCTTGTTCTTTTGAAGGACATGATGAATATTTCATAGCAGCATCTTCAAAGGACAGTCCATTTTTGATTTCTTCTACTATTTCATTCGCTTTCTCTTCGCTATCTACTAAGATATGACTAGCATTTAGCATTTCAGGTCTTTGGAAATTTTCTTTATAATCATTATAGAATTTTTCAATTTCTTCTTCACTTACAGTTTCTTTGCCTACTAACTTATTAAAAGCATAGTTTTTTAATAAGTTTACC
The DNA here is from genome assembly GCA_964477045.1 of uncultured Tissierellaceae bacterium. Classification (GTDB taxonomy): domain Bacteria; phylum Bacillota; class Clostridia; order Tissierellales; family Tissierellaceae; genus CAYZDC01. The sequence continues at coordinate 2,946 of CAYZDC010000157.1, forward strand.
TTGGCCAGTTCTAATAGTTCTTCATAATCTGCTTCTTCACTCATTTTAGAATCAACAGCATCTAAATATAATAATTCTTGATTTACTAGCTCATCTACTACCCTTTGAATACCTTCTTCTGACTGAAACTGCATTGCCATTTGTGGACCCATATCATTTAAAAATTTTAAAACATCTTGCTCAAATATTTCTTTTCCATTAACTACGGCGACTATTTTCTTTTCACTCATTTTCTAATTCTCCTCACTTTGCTATTTTTAACTCTATTTAAATTTACCATATTCTCCATTTTTAGTCAATAAAGTAGAAAACCCCTTAGAGATAAATCTCTAAGGGGTTGAATATCCATTACTAGATAATTTCTATGTTTTCAGCTTGTAGACCTTTTTGTCCTTCAACTACGTCGAAAGAAACCGCTTGGCCTTCTTCTAAAGTTTTGAAGCCTTCTTTGTTAATTTGTGAAAAATGTGCGAATACATCATTTCCTTCTTCTGTAGTGATGAATCCAAAACCTTTTTCTGCGTTAAACCATTTTACTGTACCATTCATTGCATATACCTCCGAAA
>CAYZDC010000158.1:0-3431 GCA_964477045.1 uncultured Tissierellaceae bacterium
AGCACAAAAATACGGAGTTCCAGTAACAGGTTCAGAACTAGTAGGACCAGTAAAACTAGAGTACCTATTAAATAACCTTAACCATTATTTAGGTTTACAAGGCCTAAGAAATGAACAAATACTAGAAACACACTTAATGGAATAGTTGTTCAATTGACAATGAACAATTGACAATTGACAATTAAAAACATAAATAAAAAACGGAACTGTGAGGGCACAGTTCCCTACATATGGATAATACCCTTGATTAAAACTGTAGGGAACCAGGCCCTCCTGGTTCCGGAAAACAAAAATGCATCTTAGATGCAAAATGGTCGACTTTAGTCGACCATTTTACATTTATGTGATAGAATAGCATTAGTAATTAAAAGGAGAAGTGTGAAATGAAAAGTAAAAAAATGAAAAAATATATGTCACTAATATTAGCTTTTATGTTCTTATTTAATCTTATGGCCTTTGCAGATAGCTCAGTTGTTGTAACCATAGGTAAAGATATAAGCAAAGAGCAAAGAGCACAAATGTTAGACTTATTTAAGGTAGAAGAAAATAAAACAACAATAATAGAAGTAAACAATGAGGAAGAAAGACAGTATCTAGAAGGTGTTGCCACAGAGGAACAAATAGGTAATATGACCTTATCTTCAGCCTATGTAGAAATATTAGAAAAAGGCTCTGGTATAGATGTGGAAACATATAATATTAACTGGGTAACAAAAGAAATGTATCAAAGTGCTCTAATTACAGCTGGAGTAAGTGATGCCAAGGTAATAGCTGCTGCACCATTTCCAGTTACTGGCACAGGAGCCTTAACAGGGATTTTAAAAGCTTTTGAATTGGCAACAGGCAAAACCATTAGTGAAGAACAAAAGAAAGTGGCCAATGAAGAAGTTATTACCCTAGGAGACTTAGGAGAAGAAATAGGACCAGATCAAGCAACTGAATTAATTAGAATAGTTAAGGAAGAGCTAGTAAAGAAGGACCTAAAAGATCCAGAAGATATAAAAAAGTTAGTAATTGATATAGCAGGAAAATTAGATATTAAATTGAATGCAGATAATATAAATGACCTTAGCGGTTTAATGGAAAATATTAGTAAATTGAATTTAGATACAGATCAAATAAAAAGTGGATTAAAGGATTTAGGACAAAAATTAGATGATACCATTAAAAACAATGAAGAGGTACAAACACTATTACAAAAGATCTTTGCAGCTATAAAAGAATTCTTTCAATCCTTATTTAAAAAGTAATAAATAATATAAATCTTCTTACCTATAAGGTAGGGAGATTTTTTCTTAACTAAAAAAATATTTATGATATAATAATATATAGGATATAACCGGAGGGATTTATTAATGGATATAGAATTAGTTCTTGAAATAATTGAAAATCTATATGATGGTGTATTATTAACAGATAAAGAAGGGAAAATCTTAATATATAACCCTGCCATGGAAGAACTTGAAGAAAGACGAGCGGAGGATATGATTGGCAAATATATTTGGGATGCCTATGAATATAGTGACCGGGATAAATCTGAACATATGCAAGTATTTAATACAGGGATTCCAATAATAAATAAATATAAAGCCCATGCTTTTAATAATGGAAAGCCTATATATAAATCCTATAGTACCTTACCTGTCTATAAGAATGGTGAAATAATAGGAGTTTATTCTATTAGTAAAAATGAAACAAAGCTACAATCCTTACTATCTGAAACTGTAGAATTAAAAAGACAATTTAATAAGGAAAAAGAAGATAAGATTACAGTAAATAGTAATGGTACAAGATTTCATTTTTCCAATATAATTGGTTCAAGTGAAATTATGAAAAAGCTAATTAAAGAAGCAGAAGCAATATCATGGCTTGATAACAGTGTGCTCTTAGTAGGAGATACAGGCACTGGTAAGGAAGTATTTGCCCAAAGCATACACAATTTTGGAAAAAGATCATCAAAGCCATTTATTGGAATAAATTGTTCAGCTATACCTGAAAATTTGCTTGAAAGTATTCTATTTGGCTCAGTGAAAGGGGCCTATACTGGTGCCTTAGACTCCAAGGGTTTGTTTGAGGAAGCTGGGGAAGGGACAATATTTTTAGATGAACTTAATTCTATGCCAATAAATATGCAAACAAAATTATTGAGAGTACTACAAGAAAGAACTGTAAGAAGAGTTGGTGGTAGTGAAAGTTATCCAATAAATTGTAGAATTATAAGTGCCATGAATGAAGACCCATATAAATTGATCCAAGAAGGAATATTGAGGCAAGACTTATTTTATAGAATAGCAGGATTCAACCTTTATATTCCACCATTAAAAGAAAGAGGCAATGATTTATTGGAATTAGCTGAGTATTATATTTCAAAATTCAATCTTTCAATGAATAAAAATGTAAATGAAATCACAGAAGGGCTAAAAGCAGTAATGGACAAATATAATTGGCCTGGTAACATAAGAGAATTAGAGCACTTTATTGAAAATATAATGGTTAGAACAAGTGATAATGAAAGATATCTAAAGGAAGATAATATACCTAAGTACATTTCAGACCTAATCCAAAGAGAAAATAAAGATATTAATCTAGAATGGAATATTAGTAACAATCTTCAAGAAGAATTAGATAAGCTAGAAAGAAAAACTATACTGGATACTCTTAATAGTAATATGTGGAATGTGAGTAAATCTGCAAAACAATTGGGAATAACAAGGCAAAGTATGATATATAGAATGAAAAAGCTAGAGATTGAAAGAAAACAATAAAGAGTGTTGCATTTGCAAGCACTGTGTTGTTAATTTAGATGTGATTTTTATAATAAAATGAGAAAAGTGTATGAATTAGAAACACTATTTTAGTTGAAAAACTAAAATAGCCAAGAATGGCTAATTCAAAGGTTTTCATTTTAGGTAAAACTTGGCACGCTAATTGCAATGATATAGTAGTAAGAATAGGATTTATTAAGTTGTAGCTAATATAAAATATAATAAAAATAGGAGGATGTATTATGTGGGATAACAAAGTAATCGAAGAATCAATGGTGATAAAGTTAGATAATTATCTACCAGAATATCCAAAGTTTAATAAACTAATAAGAAGAGCACCTAAGAGAGAATTCACATTGACACAATATGAAACAGAAATAGCTTTAAAAAATGCACTTAGATATGTTCCTGAAGAACTACATGATGTATTAGCACCTGAATTTTTAGAAGAGTTATTAACAACAGGTAGAATCTATGGTTATAGATTTAGACCTAATAGACCTATATATGGGCAACCAATTGATGAGTATAAAGGAAAATGTGTTGAAGGTAAAGCATTCCAAGTAATGATAGATAATAATCTATCCTTTGATGTAGCATTATACCCTTACGAACTTGTTACTTATGGTGAAACAGGTCAAGTATTCCAAAACTGGATGCAATATG
>CAYZDC010000159.1:0-3430 GCA_964477045.1 uncultured Tissierellaceae bacterium
ATACCATTGTGATTGCTGCTGTTAATGTTGTTTTACCATGGTCTACGTGACCTATAGTTCCAATATTAACATGTGGTTTATTTCTTATAAATTTCGCTTTACCCATTTTTCATTTCCTCCTTATTTTTCCTAAGTTTGTAATAAGAAAACGCATCCTAGTGTTTCCTATTTTATTTATCTATGGAGCCCACGACCGGACTTGAACCGGTGACCTCTTACTTACCAAGCAAGTGCTCTACCTCCTGAGCTACGTGGGCTTACTGCTAAATATTTTACTACCTTTGCATATTAATGTCAATAGTAAAATTTATAGGACCCTAAAGACTTTACCATTTTCTTTTTTACTCTTTGCAATGCATTATCTACGCTTTTTTCGCACCTATTTAATTCTAAAGAAATTTCACTATAGGATTTCCCATCTAAATAGCTCATTAATGAATTAAGCTCTAGTTCACTTAATATTTTACCTATTGATAGATATACTTTTTCCAAATCTTCCCTGGTAATAAATAACTCCATAGGATCAGTGACTTTTTTCTCTTCAATAATATCTAATAATGTTCGTCCAGAATCTTCTTCATACATGGGCTTGTTTAAGGATACATAGGAATTTAAGGGTATGTGTTTTTGCCTAGTAGCCGACTTTATGGCAGTAATAATTTGTCTAGTAATACAGATCTCAGCAAAGGATCTAAAGGATGCTTGCCTTGTAATATCATAATCCCTTACAGCCTTAAAGAGACCTATCATCCCTTCCTGTACAATGTCATCTCTGTCTGCACCAATTAAAAAATAGGATCTGGCCTTTCCCCTAACAAAATTCTTGTATTTATAAATTAAGAACTCAAAAGCTAAATCATCACCTTTGTTGGCTAATTCTACTATTGCCTCATCACTCATATCTTTAAATACTAATCCCTCAGTCTTATCATACAAAGTAAGCACCAATTAGTATCCCCCCCGGTTAAGATTCTATCTCAAGTATAAGTAAAATACTGGTCTTAGTCAAGCTAATCTCCCTGTCTTTTCCAATTGTGTAGCTTCCTCAATGTTCTCTCATCTAATTTCCCTAAATGAAGTCTATTCTTTTGAGTTTCTAATCTCCTCTTTCTTTTAATAATATTATATTCGTTGTATATTTCTACTTCTAATTCCCTAGCAGATATTCTAGTGCCTCCTCTAGACAAAATTATCTGTTGTTCTATTTTATCAGATGTAGCAACTCTAACTCTTTTAATTCTTCCTATATCATCTAAGGTTCTTTCTATAAAGTGATCTGCAGTTTCATTTTCCCGAGTATATATTACTTTTATTCCTTTAAATTCTTCAACTGTACCATTATTTCCTTTTACTAAATAAGCATCAAAGACTACTATAATTTCTATTCCTGAATAATGATGATATTCTGACAATATATCTAATAACTCTAATCTGCTTTCCTCTAAACTTATTGCAGCTTTTTTCTTTAGGCCTTCCCAATCGTTTATAATATTATATCCATCAACAAATAAATACTCTTTTGCTTCCTTATTTCGTTTTTTCATGACCCTGTCTTATTACCTCATATATTAATATAGCTGCTGCATTTGAGGCATTTAGGGAAGTTACTTTTCCAAGCATTGGAATTTTAACTAATACATCACATTTTTCTTTTACTAACCTGGATATGCCTTTGCCTTCATTACCAATAACTAATCCAATTGCTCCATCTAGCTTTGTATTATAATAATAGTCTGCCCCATCCATATCTGCACCATAAATCCAAAGTCCTTTTTCTTTTAGCTCTTCAATAGAGTTACTGATATTAGTTACATTGGCTATTAACATATGCTCAACAGCACCTGCAGATGCTTTGTAAACTGTTTGATTTACCATAGCCGATCTTCTCTTAGGGATAATAACACCGTGTACCCCAGCACATTCAGCAGTTCTAATTATTGCTCCCATATTATGAGTATCTTCTATACCATCTAATATAACCACAAAAGGTGGCTGATTTAAGTCACTGGCCTTTTGTAATATTTCATCAATTGTGGAATATTCAAAACCAGTTACTAGAGCAACTACACCTTGATGAGCATTACCTTCACTCATTGAGTCCAATTTATTTCTATCCACTAACTGAATGATTATATTTCTATCCTTAGCAATTCCTAAAATTTTATTTATAGATCCTTGAAGGTCTCCCTTTAAAACATATAATTTATCTATTTCTCTATCTGTTTTTAGTAATTCCAATACAGGATTCCTACCAACCACATATTGTTCATCCATATTAAAACTCCTTTCTCTCCAATTGACAATTGACAATTGAGGATTGACAATTAAAATCATAAAGACCAAATTCCTTTATAATATTTGTATTTTATCATTATTTTATCTTTTGAACTTCATTGTCCATTGTCAATTGTCAATTCTCAATTTCTTTTAAAGTCCTTTAAAAAATTCCCTAACTTCCACTATCTTTCCACAGGTCATAGTTCCCTCTGGGCATGGGCCGTTTAAGCAGCCTGGGCCAGCATTTTGAAATATTGTTGGATATATTGCCTTTACTTGCTTTAACATTTCTATAGCTAATTGTCTTATTTCCCATTGAGCTCTATTGCAACATCTTAATCTAAAGAAGTTTAGAAGTGTTCTTGCATTCATTGTAAATACTATTTTAGTTTCACAAGCATTTGGAAATATATATCTGGCATCTTCTATAGCTTCTTTTTCTGCTTTTGATCGAGCTGCCTTTTCTTTTAATCCTTCTCTTATATAAGAATCATAGTGTTCTTTAAAAAGTATCTCTGAAATTTCGTCGTAGCTAGCTTGGTCTTTTTCCATTGTTTCTATGAAAATCTCTTTAGCTTTAGCATTGCTTTCAATAGCAGGTGGTATTATGTACTCAAACTGATCTAATTTTACATATCTTTGTGATTGTTGTGAGTAACTTGCAATTCTATGTCTCACTAATTGATGAGTTAAAGTACGTGATACACCTTCCACCCCAAAAGTAAAGTTAATATGTTCAATGGGGCTTTCATGATTTAAGTCCATTAACAATGTTAAAAAGCTACTGATTTTATCTTCTTCTAAATTATCCTCAATTTCTCTAATTCCAACTGGGGAATAACATAATTTTGCTGCTGAAGCAATTAGTTTTTCACCATCAGGAGTATATCTCATTAATTCTACTATCAAGTTTTCATCCCCTTTACTCATTATCTAATTTTATTAATTCTTGAAATAATTCTTCAATTCTTTTATCTTGTTTCATTAAATACAAATAACCAAATAAGCATTCAAAGCCTGTGGCATATTTATAATCTATTATATCAGCATTTTTAGGAGAAGTGTGAGATTTTGCATTTCTTCCCTTTTTAATTAAGGTCTTTTCATCCTCAGTTAATATATCTTCTAAGCCATGAGCAAACTCTGCTTGAGC
>CAYZDC010000160.1:0-3386 GCA_964477045.1 uncultured Tissierellaceae bacterium
TGCTGCTTCTATTTCTACTCCTACTACATATTGAAACAGTCCATAAAGGGCAACTAGTGCAGCTGAAAATACTAGCATAGTATATATTTTATGAAAGTCCTCTTTAGTTTTTACGCTATTGACCATTACAAGTAAAAAACAAATACCTCCTGCATGGATAGCCAAGTCTCTAAAACTTCCCATAAAATATATAGAAGTTATAGTGGATATAGTGATAATAATTATAAATAAAACAATTGGCATGTCTATTGGCGCCTTAACTAAAGGGCTGTATTCTCCAAAACTTTGCTTGTACGCAAATGCAGCAATTAAAAAGAACATAAAAAGCAAGATTAAAGTATCAGGAAGAAATGGCAATAAAAATACTGCAGCCATTAGACCTAGTTTTATGTCATATAATATTAGAGCAACTCCAATAACACCAACTATTCCTACAGCTAAATATTTAATTGGTAAATAATAATATAATACAGAAAACATTAACCCAAATATCAAGGGTATAAATATTTCTTTACGTTTTAATCCACTTACCACCAATTAATACCCCCTTCATCTATAGCAAATAGGCCCATAATAAATCTAAAAACAAAAGACCCTTTTAATATTTCACTATATCTATCTTTTAAAGAGATTCCCATCAAAGAAATTATTATAAGTGTAAAAGCTACAATATAAGATCTACCAGACCATAATCCCCTTAATAAATTATTTAATATTATTCCTACTCCAAAGAAAAGAATGAAGGTGAATATTGTATTAGCTACTTCTATATCATCTTTAAAAAGATTTCTTAAAGCTTTATACATAATACTATGGTTTCCTATACTTTTAATATAATCATTAAGAGTTTTAATCCACTTGCTAATCCTATCTATAATCTTTACATATATTTTATAAAACAAGCTCATTTCTATAATGCTTTTATCAGAAACCAATACTTCTTTGGTTACTGATCCAAAAAATAAGTAAGAAACAGCTTTTTTAATCCTATATGCAATCTTTTTTAAAAAGCTATTATTATATCCACCTACTATCCAATTCCATACTTTAACTAAGAACCTAATAACTAGGCTATTATACATATTACCACTCCTAGATTTACTCTACTTCCATTTTCATTACTGTAGCAAAAAATGCTATTCTTTTGTTTTTTACTCTAAATTCTACACCTATTCTAGTTTGCTCTCCACCTACTAGTATGAAATCTGGATTATCCCTAACCTCAGCTTCTACGGTAAAGGTAGCAACATATTTTTCAGGAATTTCTGCATTAATCCACTTACCATCTGATTCTAAGGGTTCCTTATATGGCTCAACTTTAAGGTCTAGAATATCCCCTATATATCCACCTTTGTCATAATGATATATTGGATCTCCTACTATGATGTTTTCTACTGTTGCCATTCTAATATCTGATACAGCAAAAGTGATAATTGCTTTAGAATCATCATTTACTACTATAGGTTTGGTTCTAAAACGACTAGCTCCACCTACTATTATTAGGGCTAATATTAATACTACCATTAGGTCTATAATATTAATAAGCCCAAATAACTTTCCTTTTTCATTGACAATCTTCATTATTTCTTCCCCCACTTATCCCATATTTCTTTGTAAATTTTTACATGTGCTTCTGCCATAGAGTCTGATGAAAAGTTTGCTTCTACATCTTTATATAAGTTTTCACCCATAGTCTTCACTTTTGCTCTATTGTTATACAAAATTTCTATTTTTTCAGCTAATGCATGTTCATCTCCAATTGGAATTAAATATCCATTATAATCATCTTTAATTAATTTGGAAACTCCTCCTACTTTAGTAGATATTACAGTTTTCTTCATTCTAGCTCCTTCTAATATTACATAAGGAAAGCTTTCACTTACTGAGGTTAGAACATTTACATCTATAGCATTGAAAAATGAATAAGGTTTTTTTACAAATCCTAGAAAGTGTAAATTATCCTCTATTTTAAAGCCTTTTACAATTTCCTTTAACCTTTTCTCATCATTCCCATCTCCAGCTATTAAAAATATAATATTCTTATCTTTTTTCAATACAATGTTTGCAGCTTTAATAAAGGTTTCATGATCTTTCACTAGATCTAATCTTGCAACTATACCTACTATCATTTTATCCTCATAATCAATACCATATTTTTTTAAAAAATCATCTTTAGTTTGGAACTCTGGTGGTAGATCTAAGTCTATTCCATTATAGGCTACAAAAATCTTTTCCTTTTTAAATCCTCTATCTACAAGCATTTCTTTAAAGGTATCCGAAATGGCAATATAATAATCAAATATTTTAAGTGCTATTGTATTTAATGTGGTAAATACAAATTTTTTATATATATTGTCTTTAAAATCTAATTTATAATCACTATGAATTGTAGTAATTAAAGGTCGTTTAACTTTTCGTTTTAAAAACATAGCAATAAAATTAGCCCGTGCTCCATGACAATGGATAATATTGTAGTTTTCTTTTTCTATTTCTTTAACTAGTCTTTTGACCACACTCATATCAGAACGTGATTTCTGTTTAAATACCTTAATATTTATACCAGCATCTCTTGCATCTTGGTAAAATGTATCTTCTAAAAAGCATATGACATCTGCATCAATAATCTTATTAAGACCTTTTAGTAAAGAGATAATATGAGTTTTTGCTCCTCCTGTATCTCCTCCACTTATTAGATGAAGTACTTTCATAATGAATTCCCTCCTTTACTACAAATTCCTATCTATTGTTTTACTTTATTTCATATTCTCCCTTAACCATAAATATAGCATCTTCGGTAGCATATATTCCCCTTTCATCACTTCTAGGAATTATTAATAAATGATTGTGACTTACAGCTTGGTCATGATTTAATTCATCGCCTTTAGTTACATCAGATAAGCCACCTAAAGGACCTCCTACAACTTTAGCTTTCCCACCTCTAAGTATTAGTTCAGTTCCTGCTTTACCTATTAAGTAATCACCTTTGTTTACATTTACTATGACCAATTCATTAGAAACATTTGCTTCACCAGAACTACCAGAAATAATAGATATAGCGGCTATTTTTTCATCGATGTATACTTTTACTCCCTCTACTGCTTTATTTACATAAGATAGTGTTACCAATGGGTCTGTATCAGATCCAGGCTCAGAAAAAGCAACTGTAGAACCCCATAATATAACTACTGCACCTAAACCTACTAATGACCTTTTTATTTTATTATTCATTTGATTTCAACCTCCATTTATTCAGGTAGCAGGTAATAGATAACAGGTAACATATTAAAGTCTTAAATCTAAATGTAGGGATCGACGCCCCCGTCGTTCCTGATTTTCCATAAAATTCGGAACTGTGAGGGCACAGTTCCCTACAAAATATTATAATT
>CAYZDC010000161.1:0-3379 GCA_964477045.1 uncultured Tissierellaceae bacterium
GCAAAGAGGAGTTTGACCAGTGTTGCAGATAGATTAAGAGATATATCTGGTCTTCCTGCCTTAATGAAAAGCTACAAAATACAAGAAAAAGCTGCTACAATTGGTTTTGATTGGGATGACATCAAAGGAGCCCTTGACAAGATTATGGAAGAATACGGTGAAGTAATCGAAGCAATGAAGGAATTTGGTGGAGGTGATGTGAAAGTAGAGGAAGAGTTAGGAGATTTACTTTTCGCAGTAGTTAATCTATCCCGATTTTTGGATGTGAATCCAGAGGTGGCTTTGAACAGAACCATAAACAAGTTTTTATATAGATTTGAGTTTATGGAATTAAAATCTATAGAAATGGGTAAGAAGTTAGAAACCATGACTTTAGAAGAGATGGATGACTTATGGAATTTGGCAAAACTAAATTTCAATAAAGGCATAGATAATTTGAACTTAATTACAAAAGGAGGAATTGATTATGAATAAAGCAGAATTAGTAGCAAGTATTGCAGAAAAAAGTAATTTAACGAAAAAAGATTCAGAAGCAGCGTTAAATGCTTTAATGAGAACAATTGAAGAAACATTAGCAACTGGAGAAAAAGTACAACTTGTAGGATTCGGTACATTTGAAGTTAGAGATAGAAAAGCAAGAGAAGGTAGAAACCCAAGAAACCCAGAAGAAGTTATACAAATTCCAGCTTCAAAAGCTCCAGTATTCAAAGCCGGAAAATCACTTAAAGAAATCGTTAACGTAAAATAAGATTAAAAAATCAGGTCTTTGGCCTGATTTTTTTACAATCTTTATTTGGAGGAAACTATGAGAATAGATAAATTTCTAAAAAATGCAAGAATAATTAAAAGAAGAACAGTAGCAAAGGAAGCATGTGACCAAGGTCGTGTTCTTATAAACGAAAAGCTTGGTAAAGCTGGAGATGAAGTTAAAATTGGAGATGTGGTTCAAATTAACTTTGGAAGTGGCTCTATGAAATTTAAAGTATTAGATATAAAAGAAAATTTAAAAAAAGAAGATGCAACTACTTTATATGAAATTATAGAATAAAGACTTTTGCAAAAAGGTCTTTATTTGTAGCTGTTAGTAAGAACAACAAAAATTTTTACATTTAAAGCAATAATAAGTTGATATTATGCCTAATTAATGAGATACTAAAACTAGGATTATTCTAGATATGTGAAAAAGGTGGTGAGTCAATGAAAAAAAAGAAGAAAAGAAGATTGAAACTAGGACGCTTATTGTTAATTGGCTTGGCGATCTATATTTCAGCCATCTTCATTCATCAGAATAAACTTATTAATACTTTAGAAGCAAAAAAACAAAAGACAGAAATGGAAATCAAAGAGTTGGAAGATGATATTAGAGATTTGACTAAAGAACTTGAGAGCAGCCACACCCTAGAATTTGTGGAAAAAGTCGCAAGAGATGACTTAGGAATGGTGAAACCAAGGGAAATTATTTATATTGATGAAAACAAGATAAAAAACCCATTCGCTAATATCTTTAAAAAGGATAATTAATTGACAGTATAACTTTTGTCCTATATACTTATATTTGAAAATATTCTTAAGGAGGAATTATTTATATATGCCCTTATCAATTGGAGATTTAGTAGAAGGCACTGTAACAGGTATTACTAACTTTGGTGCTTTTGTTCAACTACCGGAAGGAAAAAGTGGATTAGTACATATATCGGAAATATCACACGATTATGTAGAAAAAGTAGCAGATTATTTAAAAAAAGATGAAAAGGTTAAAGTAAAAGTGCTTTCCGTAACAAAGGATGGCAAAATTAGTCTTTCCATCAGGCAAGCAAAGCCTAAATCCAACAAACCAGCAGAAATAGAATGGGTTAACCCAAGTGAGACCCAAAAGTTTATGAGCTTTGAAGATAAACTAAATAGGTTTATGAAGGATAGTGGCGAAAAAATGGATCAATTAAAAACTAGAGATAGTGGTAGACGTAATATGAAAGCAAAAAGACCTAGCAATACGGATTCATAAAACCGGAATAAACCGGTTTTTATTTTTTCAAAATTATTGGTCTTTTTAATCAGTTGCAAATTACATAGAGCAAGAAACTATTAAAATAGGTTGATAATTAATGACAAAAGATTATTGCCCTTATTAATATTCTTTATAAAGAATATTAATAAGGGCGATTTTAATTTTATATTAAGTTTTAATAGGATTTTCAATAGATTTAGGGTATATTATTATATAGAATAGTGAAAAGGTGATTAAATTGGATAAAGCTGTTTGGCAAAACATATTAGATTATGATTTAATAAAGCTTGGAGACAATATTGTAATAGGCCTATCTGGAGGACCAGATTCTATGGCTTTATTATATTCTCTACTTTATGCTAAAAAACATTTTTTGGATTTCAATATAATAGTGGCTCATGTGAATCATGGAGTAAGAGGAGAAGAGGCATCAGCAGATCAATTGTTTGTTGAAAAAGTAGCCAAGGATTTAAATCTATTGCATTATTCTATAAATGTTGATATGGTTCAACATGGAAAAGAAATGGGTATTACTGCTGAAGAAGCAGGAAGAGAATTGAGATATGGTTTTTTTAGAGACATTTTAAAAACCCATGGAGGTGGGAAAATAGCTGTAGCCCACAATAAAAATGATCAGGCTGAAACACTATTGATGAGAATAATGAGAGGTACTGGTATAGATGGTTTAAAAGGTATGGACTTTAAAATAGGTGACATTATAAGACCTATATTAAATATTCACAGAAGTGAAATAGAAAATTACTTAAGCACAAATAAAATAAAAACAAGATTAGATAAAACAAATTTAATGCCTATATATACAAGAAACAAAGTGAGATTAGAAATGATTCCCTATATAGAGTCTAATTTTAATCCAAATCTCATAGACTCTCTATGGAGACTGTCGCAAATTGCAAATTTAGATAGCCAATTTTTAGAAAAATATAGTAGGGAAAAATTTGAGAATATAGCAAAAATCAAAAATAAGGACAAAATAATACTGGACATAAATTTATTTGAGGCTGAAGATGAAGCAATTCAAAAGCGCATAATAAGAATCGCTATTGAAAAAATCCTGTCAGGTCTTCAAGGTTTTAGTGAGCACCATGTGAATTCTGTTTTAGATTTAAGGAATCTAGGAACTGGAAAAGAGCTGAATTTGCCACAAGACTTAATTGCTAGAACATCCTATGGAAATCTAATCATAGAAAAAATCCAGGATAAGAAGTTCCAGGATTTCAACTATAATTTAGATTTAGGTCACAATCAGTTCACAAACATAGATTATACTTTTGATGTACAAATATTAGAAATTAATAGAATAAAAGACATAAAGATGGGTAGATATGTTAAGTGTTTTGATTATGATAA
>CAYZDC010000162.1:0-3348 GCA_964477045.1 uncultured Tissierellaceae bacterium
TAATAGTCTACCATCATCCTCTTTTTATCTAAGGTATTGATTTCTGCAGGTGGAACATCATAAATTAATATTTTATTTGGCAGTTTCGTTATGGTTTGTACAAAGGGCAATTTAAACCTAAGGCCTGGTTGGTCTTCTACTTTAACAATCTCTCCAAATTGGCGTACAATTACAAATTCATCTACTTCTACCACATATAAGTTGTTCTTTACAAATAATCCAACTAATACAATAACTAAAATTAATGGAAGTAAATTTGGTAACTGACTTGGAGTCTTTGGTTCCTTTGGTCCAATATCTTGGTAGCTTGTTTCTGTATTTGTATTTTTATTACTAGCTTTTCCAGTAAATTCATCAATAAGCTTTTGAATAAATTTCATGAAATCATTCATCAGTACCACCTCCTTTATTTATTTGGTCTAGAGGTAAGTACTTTACAGTATTTGACCCTTCATTTTCTTGCATAATATAAATCTGGACATCTGGTAAAACTTTTTCCAAAGTTTCAATCATGAGACGATCTCGAGTAATATCCTTATTGTTAACATACTCAGAATAGATTGCATCAAATTGTGCAACATCTCCCCTTGCTTGTTCGGTTCTACTAACTTTTACTCCTTCTGCCTTACTTATTAATGCGGCTTTTTGTCCTTCAGCAGTATTCATTTTTTCATTTCTGTAACGATTAGCTTGATTTATTTTTGTAACTCTTTCCTCACGTGCTGAAGCAACCTTTTTAAAAGCATCACTAACTTCAGCTGTTGGAAGATCTACGTCTTGTAAGTTTACATTTCTAATAGCGATTCCAATATCATATGAATCTACCATGCCTACTAAGGTATCTCGGATATCGTTCATTATACGAGTACGTCCATCTGTAAGCGCATCGTCTACTAGTGAACTTCCTATTACTCCTCTAAGTGCAGATGAAGTTGCATTATTTAATATATCTACAGGATCCTGTGAGTTGTAAATAAATGCTATTGGGTCAATAACTTGCCATTGAACTTCTAGATCTGCAAGGATAATATTTTCATCCCCTGTAATCATTTTAGCCTCTTGTTCTCTAAGGGCTGTACCACTATTAGTATCTTCATATCCTAAAGTTAGAGAAAAAGTTTCTCTAGATACTGTCTTTACAACTTGTATAGGGTACGGCAGTTTAAATCTAAGCCCTGGAGATACTATTGTGTTACTAGGTTTTCCAAATGTTACTAAAACAGCATACTCTGTTTGGTCAACTGTATAAAAACTAGTACTTCCAAGTACTAGAAGCAAACCTACAATTACTACTGCTATAAATATTTTTGTATAATTTTTTGACATATAATCCCTCCCCTTTACTATGATAACATGTTTTTACCTATTGAAGTAATATTTTTTAAATTAATTTATCTTTTTTACTATAGCTTTGTCTAGGAAATTAGTTCCTAGTACTCCACCAATTATCATTATAGATCCTATTATATGATAATAGAATATTTTTTCTTTTAAAAATATTACTCCAGCAGCTATGGATATAACCGTACCTAGATTGGAGAATACTATCATTTTTGAAGCTTCTAATTTTGATAGTGAATAATTTGTAAGAAGTGATGTTCCTAATGTGGAGAGTACACCTAAATACAAAATAGATACCACAAAATTAATATTTGTTAGGGGTTGGAAAAATTGATTTACAGTTCCTGCTGAAATATTTTGAATAAGTGCTACTAAAGTAAATACTATAAAACTAATAGTTACCATAATAAAACTTAGTTCTATTACTGTATAATCTTTTCTCAATTTTCTTACTAGAATACCATAGCCTGAAAATGATAAAGCTGATAGTAGTAATAGTACTATTCCCTTTATATTTCCTAAATCTATTGTAGCCCCTTTCATAAATGTTATGTATAGCACTCCAATTAAAGAAATTCCAATAGATATCTTTTGATAAATATTTGATTTCTCGTTTAAAAAATAGGCTGCCATTATCATTGTAAACACTGGTGCTGATGCCAATAAAATACCTGCTTCTGAAGATGTAGCATATTGTAAACCAAATGTTTGAAAGCCAAAAAAACATAAGGGATATAAGATGGCTAGTGGCATTACCTTTTTAATTCTTTCTTTATTAAGATTGATTTTTACTAATTTAAGCAATATAGGTATTGAAATGGCTACAAATGAAGCTATAAATCTATGGGCTAAAATATCTATTGGATTTGAAATCCCCAGTGCAACTTTTGTAAACAAAAAAGACAATCCTACTATAACCGCATATAATAAGGCAGCTAAGTATGCTGATGTTTTGCTATTTTCTTTCATTTTATTTCCCCTCTCACTTTGATATATATTAATCATATCAAATAATAGAGACTTATGCACGCAAATAGGGATTGACATAACGTCAATCCCTAAATCAATCTATTATAGCATGGAATAATATATATTTAAAAGAATAGGTATGGAGGCTACCTGCTTAGCGAACCTAATCTTTTTTATTAGTTCTTATTCCAATACCTAATAGAATACTACCTAATACATAATAAATAATTCCTGAAGCGACTCCTGTTCTTGGTAATGATGACCTTGTAGGAGGTTCATCCATTACTGGACTTATAGTGGCTTCTGGTATTTCATCTATTATTTCTATAATTTCATCTTCATCTAGACTTTCTAAGGTTACTGGTAATTCTTCTTGAGCTATTTGTTCTACAATACTGTAATCTTCAAATTTTACACTTTCCTCAGGATAATCAGGTTCAAGTGGTTCTTCTGGATTATCTGGATTTCCTGGTTCTCCAGGATTATCTGGTTCACATCTTTGTTCAGCCATAAATATCCACTTTACAAGTACAGATTTTCCTTGAAACTCATTTCCTGTTTCTGGTCCCGGTAAATGAACAATTGCTCTTAATTCTTGTGCATCTCCAGGTTCTAAAAATCCAAGGCTTATATTGGATTGAGCAAAATCTTCCATTGACCCATAATATATCATTTCTTCAGCATAATATATTGTTAATACCATTTGCTTAAAAAGATCCGCTTCGTTTTCAGCTGGTTTTTGAGTCATTCTTTCTGTCCTAATAAATAACTCAAACTTACATTCATTAGTATTGTTAATATTGACTACTGCTTCATTTGTATCTCCTGGGTTCATATTGGTTAGATTAAATAATTTTCTGCCACTTGGTTGAACTTCAAGCCCAATGTCATTACCAATTACTTCAAGGTTAGCAGCATAGGAGAGATTTATTCCAAAGGTGGTTATTGTTCCCATTATTAATGCGAACACTCCTAGGAATATCATTAATTTTGAAAATAATCTTTTCACAGCAATCCCTCCCTTTGAATAAATTTATA
>CAYZDC010000163.1:0-3296 GCA_964477045.1 uncultured Tissierellaceae bacterium
CCCGATTTGCATCTCTTCCTGTCATATAGTTGCTCATTAAGCATCTACCTGAATAAGACATACACATGGCACCATGGACAAAGGTTTCAATTTCCATATCTTTTGGTATATTTTTTACTATTTCTGCTATTTCAACTAAAGATAATTCTCTGGCTAATACTACTCTTCTTATACCTAAGTCATACCAAAAGTTAATGGTTTCATAGTTAGTTACACTGGCTTGGGTGCTTAAATGAATGGTTAAATCGGGTTGTGTTTTTTTAATAATAGAAAACATACCTGGATCTGAAACTATTACTGCATCCACATTTATATTGTAAAGTTCTGTTACATATTCTTCTAGTCCTTGTAGGTCTTCATTATGGGGAACTATATTTAAAGTAACATAAACTCGCTTTCCTCTTTCATGGGCAAACTTTATTCCTTCAGCTATATCTTCAATGGAGAAGTTCTTTGATGCTTTTCTAAGTCCAAAAGCCTCTCCCCCTAAATATACTGCATCTGCACCATAAAGAATTGCCATTTTTAATTTCTCTAAATCTCCAGCTGGAGCTAATAATTCAATTTTATCCAATATCTCATTCCTCTCTATATGTTAAAGCTACTCCATCCCCTACTGGTAATACACAGGATGTATAGCCTTGTAAATTATTTATATGTTCTAAAAAAGCTCTTAGTCTTTTTACTATGGTCTTTTTACGTCTAATTACTAATGTATCTGTGGCTACCATTCCTTTAAATAATACATTATCTGAAACTATCATACCACCTGGTTTTAAAAATTCTATACAATAATTAAAAAATTCCAAGTATTGACCTTTTGCTGCATCTAAGAATATAAAGTCATACTCACTGTTTAGATTAGGTAGAATATCTATGGCATCTCCTTCTATTATTCTGATTTTGTCTTTAAAGGGAGTTCCCATAATATTTTGTTGTGCCAATTCTACCATATCTGAGCGTCTTTCAATAGTGGTGATTTGGCAATCATCTGGGGTTGAACTTGCCATTATAAGTGCTGAATAACCTATGGCTGTGCCTACTTCTAGTATGTTTTTTGGATTATTCCATTTTAGCAGGACTTTTAGAAGTTGAGCTACTTCTGGCTCTATTATTGGCACATGGTTTTCTCCTGCATAGGTTTCCATTATGGCAAGGTAGTTATCTCTTTTTGGTATAATGCTACGAATATAGTTTTGGATATATTCTTCGTTTATATTGGTCAATATTATCATCTCCTGCGCAGTCTCACATCTCAAATCTGTTAACTCGCTGATACTCGTTCAGATTTGGAGTTCGTTGCGAATGACCTACCATCGATTTGTATGAAGCCACAAATCGGGTTAGGGCATCTTATTTTGGCTTTGCGTTTAAATGTTCTTGGTATGTTTTTGTGAATGTATGGGTACCATCGCTGCCTGTTAGGACAAAGAATAGATAGTCTACATCTGCTGGGTTTACTGCTGCTATTAATGAGGCTTCTCCAGGGGATGCTATTGGGCCTGGTGGTAGTCCTGTGTGAATATAGGTGTTGTAAAGTGAAGGTATTCTAGTGTCTTCATTGGTTAACACTTCTTTTCTTTCACCTAATATATATTGAACTGTGGCACAGGATTGTAATGCCATATTTTGGTCTATTCTGTTGTGGAATACTGCACTCATTATTGGTCTTTCGCTATCTACTTTTCCTTCTCTTTCTACTATGGAAGCTAAGGTTATAA
This sequence comes from uncultured Tissierellaceae bacterium, assembly GCA_964477045.1. Lineage (GTDB taxonomy): Bacteria > Bacillota > Clostridia > Tissierellales > Tissierellaceae > CAYZDC01. The sequence goes on from CAYZDC010000163.1 coordinate 1,722, forward strand.
CTTCATTAAGTGAAAGATTCATGGTTTCAAATTTACCAGCTAAATCTTTTTCATAAATTTTTGCAAATTGATCTAACATTTTTTCTATTACTACTTCTTCTTCTGAGTCTTTATAGATTTCATAGGTTGAAGGGAATAAAAAACCTTCCAGTGATTGGTCTGGCTCTAATAATTTTAAGAATTCATATTTATCTTCAAAGTTAGCTTTATCTCCAGTTAATTCCAAAAACCTAGCTTCATCTACTATTTCCTCTTTTGCTAATTTTTCAGCTATTTGGGTTAGTTCATAGCCTTCTGGTATTGTAAAACGAACTGTGTTAGTAGACTTTTGGCTTACAGATAGATTTTTTACTATTTCTTCTACATCCATTCCAGTATTTAAATTAAAAGTACCTGCTTTTAATTTTCCATCTGCTTCTAAACTCTTAACTTGAAATTTAAATATGGTTTTATTCTTTATTAATCCACTATCAAGCAATATGGATGAAATTTTATCTGTTGAAGATCCTGATGGTACCTCTACGGTTACTTCTTTTACATTATCCTTATCCATAGGTCCTATGGATTGCTTGTAATAATTATTAGCTGTAAAGGCTCCAAAAGCTATTACAAGTATTAGAAATATAAATATATATTTAAGGATTGAACCTTTCTTCTTTTCTTTTTTATTACTCAATTTTACCCCACCTTTTATCCATTCTTATGCTTAATATTCTTTTAAATTTGTGGCTTTTTCATATACATAAAGTATTACACTTCCAAATATAGCTACAGAAGCAAATTCTCCTGCTGTTATTCCTAAGGCTGTATATACATATGGTATTTTAGTAAAATATGATACCCAAATGGATACTATTAATCCATTTAATATTACTGGTGGTAACATGGCAGTGAATTTGGTTTTCATTTTAGATGTTAGATAGGCAGCTAAAAGTGTAACCAAGCTCCCACCTATTATATCTACTAAACCAAAACCTGAATATGGTGCCAATAATAAGTTGGCCATTAGACAGCCTACAAATAGTCCTGGAACTGCTGCTGCTTCTACAAATGGCAGTATAGCTAAACCTTCTGCCAAGCGTAATTGAATTGGCCCAAAGGTTAAGTTTGCCACTGGAAATGGCATTACTTGTAGTAGTACAAGTACTATGTAAATTGCTGCTATAAGGCTTGCTTTAGTTAAATATCTTATATTCATGGTAGAAAACTCCTTTTTTATACAATTGAGAATTGAAAATTGACGATTGACAATTAAAAGATTTAAAGATTAAAGTCAAAAGAGTAGATTCCTCATTTCATTCGGAATGACAGCGGAACGTCGGGGGCGACGTTCCCTACGTTAAGGCAAATACATTTTTGTAGGGAGCGGTGCCCTCACCGTTCCGTTGAAACCGGAGATCCTTCATAAGCAGTGATTATACTGTTCGGTTCAGGATGACAACATTACTAATTTTATTTATAAATTAATAATAATCGGCAAAATAATCGGTACTGCCATTGTGCATATTACTCCTGTTATAAAAGCTACTATTGTTGTTTCTGAATCTGTTGATGAGGATATTACTGGGAGGCAGG
>CAYZDC010000164.1:0-3220 GCA_964477045.1 uncultured Tissierellaceae bacterium
TATTTTAAATTAAATTGAGAATTGACAGTTGACAATTGACAATTGAAAACCCTAGAACAATAATTTAATCATTTTTTGACTTTAATTGTCCACTGTCCATTGTCCATTGTCCATTATCTTTTTCTTACTCTATTACTGCTAATATGTCGCTAAACTTTAAAACTGTTACTTCTTCTCCATCTACTTTAATTTCTGTTCCTGCGTATTTGGAGAAAATAATTTTGTCTCCTACTTTTAATTGATCTTTGGTTTTTTCTTCTTTGTCAATTTCAACACCAATAGCAAGTACTTCTGCCATTTGTGGTTGCTCTTTTGCGGAACTTGGTACGATTATTCCACTTTTAGTTTTTTCTTCAGCCTCAATTTTCTTGATTACTACTCTGTCTCCTAATGGTCTTAAATTCATATAGTATTCCTCCTTATATTCTTAAATTTTCATTTTATTAGCACTCAAGGCTCTCGAGTGCTAATGTCTATCTATATACTAGTTTATTACATACAATTTTACAAGTCTTCCACTACTTGATTATACCCCATATTCGACCTTTATAAACAAATATCTTAATATATCTCTATTTTGCTCAAATTTCACTTTAAATTTTCATTATTTCATAATTAGTATTGTTAAAGTGTAGTAAATCAGAGGTATAAATATTGCTGGTAATAGGTTTCCTATCTTGATTTTTCTTAATTCTAACATGGTAATACCTATAGCCATAATAAGTATTCCGCCTATTGCAGACATTTCATTGATAACTTCTGGAGTTAAAAAATCTTTAATTCCATTTGATAAAAGGGTTATTGAGCCTTGATATATAAATACGGGTATTGCTGAAAAAGCTACTCCTATACCCAGTGTTGAAGCAAATATAATTGCAGATATTCCATCTAATATAGATTTTGCAAATAAGGTTTCATGGTTGCCTGCTATACCAGATTCTAAAGATCCTATAATTGCCATGGCTCCTATACAATATATTAGGGATGCTGTTACAAAACCTTTTGTAAAATTAGAATCACCCTTTGCAAAAGATCCTTGTAGCTTCTCTCCTAAATTATTTAATTTATTTTCAATGCCTATCTTTTCTCCTATTAAGGCACCAATTACGATACTGGCTATTACTAGAATAATATTTTCAGATTTTATAGCTCCCATAATGCCAATTACTATAACAGAAAGACCTATACCATCCATAATAGTATTTTTGTATTCATCTTTAATTCCTTTTCTCATTATAACCCCTAGAATAGCCCCCACTATAATGGCTACACTATTTACTATTGTACCAAGCATATTAAAACACCCCTTATCCAATTAACAATTGACAATTGACAATGCACAATTCACAATGAAAAACAAATTCAAAAAATAGGACCTCTCATAAGTTGGCAAACAAAGATCCCTACAATTGTGCACTGTGCATTGTGCTTTGTGAATTTAATCTATTAACTATTCACCATTCACTGCACTTAGTCTATTATAACCTATTATTGCACAAAAACAGAGTTTTATGGGAAATATTTTTATGTGTTGACAAGGCCATAGGCTTGGTATAAAATTATAGTTAGCACTCGAGACCTTAGAGTGCTAATAAATATTATTTTGTAAGGAGAGATATTATGGTGAAAAAGGAATTTAGAGCAGAATCTAAAAGGTTATTAGAGTTGATGATCAATTCTATTTATACTAACAAAGAAATATTTCTTAGAGAATTAATATCAAATTCTAGTGATGCTATAGATAAAATGTACTACAAAGCTCTTGTTGATGATGATATTGTATTTAATAAGGATGATTATTTTATTAAAATCGCCATTAATAAGGAAAATAGAACTATTACAGTTTCAGATACTGGAATAGGAATGAGTGAAGCTGATTTAGAAGACAATTTAGGTATTATTGCCCAAAGTGGATCTTATAATTTTAAAAAAGAAAATGAATTAAAGGATGGCTTTGATATTATTGGTCAATTTGGTGTTGGTTTTTATTCAGCTTTTATGGTAGCTGATAATGTAACAGTTATAAGTCGTGCTTATGGCAGTGATGAAGCTTATAAGTGGCATTCTGTAGATGCAGATGGTTATACTATAGAAACCACAACTAGGGACCATGTTGGTACAGATATAATATTAAAACTTAAAGAAAATACAGAAGATGAAAATTATGATGATTTCTTAGAAGAATATACCTTAAGGTCTATAATTAAAAAATACTCTGACTTTATAAGATATCCTATTAAAATGGATGTTACTTCTCACAAGTTAAAAGAGGGTTCTGAAGATGAATATGAAGATGTTATAGAAGAAAAAACAATTAATAGTATGGTTCCTATTTGGAGAAAAAATAAAAATGAATTAACAGATGAAGATTATGAAAAGTTTTATTCTGAAAAGCACTTTGGCTTTGATAAGCCTTTAAAATCTATTCATTTAAGTGTAGATGGGGCTCTTAGGTATGATGCTATCCTATTTATACCAAAGGAAACACCTTATGATTTCTATACCAAAGAATATGAAAAAGGCCTAGAGTTATATTCTAGTGGAGTTTTAATAATGAATAAAGCAGCTGAACTTTTACCTGACTATTTCTCCTTTGTTAAGGGAGTAGTAGATTCAGAAGACTTGTCCCTTAATATTTCAAGAGAAATATTGCAGCACGATAGGCAATTAAAACTAATTGCTCGAAGAATAGAAAGCAAAATAAAGGATGAACTTACCCTATTACTGAAAAATGATAGAGAAAGTTACGAAGAGTTCTTTAAAAGCTTTGGCCAGCAATTAAAATATGGAGTTTACTCAGATTTCGGAATGAATAAAGATGTGTTAGAAGACTTATTGTTATTCTATTCATCTACCGAAAAGAAAATGGTTACACTGGAAGAATATGTAGATAGAATGCCTGAGGACCAAGAACATATCTATTATGCCAGTGGAGATTCTATTGATAGAATTGATAAATTGCCACAAGTAAACTTTGTTAAGGACAAAAATTATGAAATCCTTTACTTTACTGATGATGTAGATGAATTTGCTATAAAAGTTTTAAGACAATACAAAGAAAAAGACTTTCAATCAGTTTCTAGCTCAGATTTAAAGTTAGATGATGAAAAAGAAGAGGATACTGAAGAAGATAATAGTGAATTATTCAACTTAATGAAAGAAGCTCTATCAGGCAAAGTTAAAGATGTAAAAGGTACTAAAAGATTAAAAGACCACCCAG
>CAYZDC010000165.1:0-3131 GCA_964477045.1 uncultured Tissierellaceae bacterium
TGTATGCTATTAAAACAATTAAAAATAAGGAGATGAGACAAGTGAAAAAAAGGATTCAAATAATTTTGATTGTTATGCTTGTAATAATCGGGAACTTTGGAGTTGTGATTCCTGTAGAAGCGCAAGGGGAAAATGCATGGGTATTGGTAGATGTGATTGATTATCCAAACGATGAAGCCTGGGAACAGGCAAATAAAAGTCCAGTATATAATACTAAGGTTACTTATAGTCCAAGTAATTTTTCTGCTAAAACAATATATACAGGTAAAACAGAGGGTAAAAAAGTTAATGGAGAAGGAGTAAAAATATCCGCATCTTTCAGTGTTCCGCCAGAAGTTATTTACAAAGATCAAGAAGTGTCCCTTACAGTAAATCTTAAAGCAACAGAAAACACGCTTTCATTTTATACCTTTAGTGGTAGTGCAGGAGCAGATTTTCATCGAACAGTTGATATAGGTCTTAATTATGGAGGAGGAACTTCCTTTAAAGATGCTGAGAAAAATCATTACTGGGAGATTGGTGGTTCTTATGATTCAAAAAGCTATGAACCAATTCAAAAAATAATAAAAGCCAAGGCTCCAGCAGGACAAAAAACAGGCGACCAAATGGTATTGAGACAAACACTTTACCGTGGTGCTTCGTTGGGAACATACTATTTGTACGAATGGAAAGCACCTGGTGGAAATAATACGACTAAGCCATCTATTCCTAGTAATCAAACCTCAGCTTTCAGTGATTTGCCAACTAGCCATTGGGCATATGATAATATTATGGAGATGGTAGAATTAGGAATTTTAGATGGTTACAATGATGGCACATTCCAACCAAATAAAGTAATATCGAGAGCAGAGTTTAGTAAAATATTAGTATTATCATTAAAATTACCTAAGGTAAAGCCTATATCACCAGCTTTTTCAGATGTGCCTTCTAATCACTGGGCATATGAAGTTGTTGAATCATCAAAAGACTATTTGACCGGTTATAGAAATAGTTCAGGTATTATGAGCTTTGCACCTAATGAAGTAGCCGTTCGTGAAGATGTAGCAGTAGCTATTGTAAAAGCAAAAGGTTTAGCAAATAAAAATCCAAATCTGAACTTATTAAACCAATTTTCAGATCAAAGTCAAATCTCAAATGCACTACGCAACCATGTAGCTATAGCTGTAGAACAAGGATATATGAAAGGAACAAATATAGGTTTTGAACCTCAAAAAGCATTAACACGGGCAGAAGCTTGTGCCTTACTATCTCGATTAATTGATCGAAGTCAATTCGAAAAAAGAGAGAAAGTACCTTATAGTTAAGTTTAATCCCTATAAGTATGTATGAAAAAACATGTCCTATAATTTAGGTGTAAAAATCCACTACAGATTTGGCAGTAGGAATGGCTTGTACTTACCTACCTACTGAGAGATAAATAGAGAAGCTAGGAATATATATAAATATTCGTAGCTTTTTTTATACTAAATTTTCTAAATTATAATATTGTTTTTTATATTAAATTTCCAAATAAAAAGTTGCAAATAATTTTAATGCATATTCTACAAAATGAATTTAAGGAGTTTTACGAGGAGTACTCAATTAATGCGTAAAATTAGATAATAAAAAAGTTTTGGTTATATTACTATATCTTTGGGTAAATGTATATAAATATAGTTTTGTGATGGAAGGGAGAATATAATGAATAATATATTGCTTATAAACAGATTAGATCCTAAAGATAATACTAATATTAAGAAAAAAATGTTCTTTCTATTAGGGGAGATGAATTTTTCTTCTACAGAAACTAAATTAAAAGAAATGTTAGATAGAATAGACATTTTAAAAAAAGAAGATATAATATATAAGTATAATGGTGTAGTTTTAGATATTACAACTCAACAAATTCCCTATATTGTTAAAGCTTTAATAGAAGAAAATTTTTCTATTTATAGTATATATGAATTATATACACCAAGTTTGTAATCACATATTAATTATAAGAGAGGTGTTTAATTGAAAATTAAAAAAAGATACTTGTTAATAGCATTAATAGTAGTTGTTTTAGTAATTAGTTTATTTTCATTTACAAGAATTTATAAGACCCATAAGTTAAATATTTTGTCGGAAAATATAGAACAAAAGGTAAGCAGAATAGTAGAACTATCCACTGTTAGGTATAACTATACGGATATAGTTTCTTACAATGATAATATTCAAGTAAATGGGCTTGATATTCCATTTACAAATAAGAGTTTTTTAATAAAATATAGTGGTTACATAAAGGCTGGAATAGATTTAGAATCACTAAAGTTTAATGTAATAGATAGTAATAATATTAAACTTACAATGTCCAAAGCAAAAGTATTAGAAAATGTAATTGTTGAAGAAGAGGTAGAGTTCTTTAATGAAAAAGATGGACTCTTTAACAAATTAAACTTTAAAGACTTGTATTCTGTATTAATAGGAGAAAAAGAAAAGACAAAGGCTGAGGCAATAAAGAATGGATTGCTGAATGAAGCAGAAAAAAACGGAGAAGAAATTATAAGAGCACTATTAGAAGAAATGGGTTTTAAAAAAATAGATATAGAATATAAATGACTCTAGTTTAACTAGAGTCATTTATTCTTGCTTGTTGTATAACTTTCTATGATTTCGCCAAAATATAAGACATGATAATCTTGACTTGTATAAAATCTTTCCTTTATTTCCGATTCTAAATTTTGAGGAGCCATTTCTTGAGAATGTACAATTTTACATTCATAGTGCATATCGCATTGGGATATTATAGGTGTACCAACACTTCCAGAATTTTCAAGAGATAATTTACTTGCAGCAATTTTGTCTACATCTCTACCTGAATAAGACCCACAATAGACTAGTGCTTTTTTTAAATCCACATTAATAGGAAGGCTTACAGTAAAATCTTTAGCATTTTTCATAATACTATATGTATGCCTTGATTTTCTTACCATAACCATGAGTATTGGCTTGTTCCATATAATACCTATATTAGCCCAGCCAATTGTCATAGTATTTATATTTGTCCCATCGCTTACAGTTAAAAAAGCCCCCTTAGCTAATTGGTTTATTACTGATTCTAAATTTTCATTATATTTCATCTCTGTCTTCATAGGATTCTCCTTTTCATA
>CAYZDC010000166.1:0-3116 GCA_964477045.1 uncultured Tissierellaceae bacterium
CTTTATGGTTGCCACTAACCATTCTGAAAGAGCATTTACTACAGAAACACCTACTCCATGAAGACCACCAGATACCTTATAAGCTTGATTATCAAACTTACCACCAGCGTGTAATATGGTTAAAACTGTTTCAACAGTTGATTTTCCAGTTTGTGGATGTCTTTCTACTGGGATACCACTTCCATTATCTTCAACCAATATAGAGTTGTTTTCAAATATAGTTACACTTATGGTATCACATGCACCTGCTAGAGCCTCATCTATACTATTGTCTACTACTTCATAAACTAAATGATGCAATCCCTTAGGGCCTGTACTACCTATATACATCCCAGGTCTTTTTCTAACTGGGTCTAATCCTGTAAGTACCTGTATATCACTGGCTGTATAATGTCTGTCTCCATTTTCAATAAACTCATCACTCATCTTATTTCCCCCAATCTACTAAACATTTGTTTTTTCTCTATTAAATAAAGATCTCGAAGATATATTAGACGTGTAAAGTTTTATTTTACTTTTATCTTTTCTTCTAGTTCTTTGGTTTTTTTCTAATGCTATTATATAAGTTTTAACATTATCATCATCTAAATTAACCAAGGATCCATCCTCAATTAAACTTTCTATAAATGTTTTGCTGGTTTTAGATTTTCTTATTGTGCTTTTATCTAATATTAAAATTATATCTTTTTTTAAAATTGAAATATTATCTCCTATATGAATAAACATTAAAATTCTCCTTATTTAATCCTTCCATTTTCAATATAAAAAATTGATGGATCTAGATCTTCCATAGATGCTAAATCAATAGCATCAGTAACAGTTATAAAGGTTTGCATATTATTAAATAATTTTATTAAATAATTTCTTCTATCTTTATCAAGTTCTGAAAATACATCATCTAAAAGAAGTACTGGATATAGTCCTCTTTCATTTTTAATCAATTCTACTTCAGATAATTTAAGTGAAAGAACCAAAGTTCTTTGTTGACCTTGAGATCCATATGTTCGTATGTCTTTATTATTTATAGTCATATATATATCGTCTTTGTGAGGACCAATTTCAGTGGTGCCATATTCCATATCTCTTTTAACACTTTCTTTAAGTTTTGCTAAATAATCTAATTCCATATGTGATTTATTATCTAGTATATTTACATTGGTTTTATATTCAAACTCTAATTCTTCCACATTTGAAGAAATGCTTTTATATATGGAGTTTGAAATATTAGCAAGTTCTTTTACGAATCTTTGTCTTTCTAATATAATACTTGTGCCTATATTTGATATTTGCATATCAAATAAATCTAATAAATTATTTATATCCTTTTTAAATCTATTAGATTTCAATAATTTGTTTCTTTGAAATAATATATTATTATATCTATTTATATTATAGCTGTAAACAGGTTTTACTTTAGATATGCTTACATCCATAAAGTTTCTTCTGTGGCTTGGACCTTCTTTTACTATTTTTAAATCATCTGGGGAAAAAATAACCACATTTAAGCCACTATATAACTCTTTATAGTTTTTTAGTTCATTTTTATTTATACGAATTCTTTTACTCTTGATTCTATCCATCTTAATTTCTAAAAACTTATCATAATTGTTTATATCCATATTTGATCCTATATAGGCTTCTTCTTTAGAAAAATTTATAATTTCCTTATCTCTATTGGTCCTAAAACTTTTTCCATAAGCACACATATAAATTGCCTCTAGTAAATTAGTTTTTCCTTGAGCATTTTTCCCTATAAATATATTTATTTTTGGATTAAATTTTAAATAAATATTATCATAATTTCTAAAATTAATTAGCCTTATGTCTTTTACATTCAATAAATACAGCTCCTTAAGGCAGAAAAATTTCTTTTATTATAAAATCAACATATAAATTAAATTTCTTCACTTGTATAGTATATCACAATAAGAACAATAAACAAACGTTCTATTATATGACTAAGAACTTATCAAAATCAATAATTTCAACTATATCATTTTTTCTTATTTTTTTACCTCTTTCAGTAGCTACTATATTATTTACCTTAACCTGACCTTCACTAATTATAATTTTAGCATGGCCACCAGTTCCAGCAACTCCTGATAATTTTAAAAATTGATCTAATTTTATATAGTCTGTTGTTATTTCAATTTCTTTCATTTTTTCACCTCATTAAAAATCATCTTGTGCAAGTCTAACTGGTAATACTAAATAAATATAATTATTATCCTCTACCCCATTAATTATACAAGGATTTAAACTACCCATAAAGTTAAGCTCTATTTCTTCATTATCTATAGTCTTTATACCTTCTAGTATATATCTAGAATTAAAAGCTATATTTAAGTTTTCTCCTTCTTGATGGGAGTCAATAGTTTCAAATACATTACCTATTTCAGAATTTGATCTTATGTTTATTTTATTATCCATTACACTTAACTTTATTAAATTAGCTTTTTCTTCTTTAGCTAACAATGATGCTCTCTCTAAGCTATTTTGAAATTCTCTTTTGTTAACAGTTACCATAGTTTTATGTTCTTTTCTAATTATTTCCTTGTAATTAAAGAATTGTCCTTCTAATAGCCTTGAATATAGAATAGTCTCTCCTATATTAAATATAACATGTCCTGGAGCAGTGGAAATATTCATATCTTCATCATTATCCTCAATAATCTTAGATAATTCACTAAGGGATCTACCAGGAATAATAATTTTTGTTTCTATATCTGATATTGTTTCTAATTTTCTTAAGGCTAGTCTATACCCATCTAATGCAACAAAAGATATGGTATTATCCTCTATTTCTAATAATACTCCTGTTAAGGATTGTCTGGTTTCATCTTGGGATGTTGAAAATACTGTTTGTCTTATAGCACCTTTAAAAATATCCTTTGCAATAGTAAATGATTCTTTTTCTATTATTAGTGGTAGTGCAGGATAATCTTCACCAGGATTACCTAGTATATTAAATTCGGAATTTTCACAAACAATATTTATATTATTATTTTTTACTTCTATATGAATAGTTGAAGCAGGAAGCTTTTTTATTATATCTCCAAATATTCTAGAATTAACAACAATTGATCCTTCTTGAATTATTTCACAATCTAAAAAAG
>CAYZDC010000167.1:0-3116 GCA_964477045.1 uncultured Tissierellaceae bacterium
TAGGACTTATGGTAATAGATGTAGATGAGAATGGGTTTATTAGATTTACTAATATTGGTGGAATTTCTCCATTTAATTCTTTGAGCCAACAGGTTATATTTGAAAACGGAACTATTGGGGCTGTATTTGCAGAGCCAGTAGATGATATATCAAAATTAAAATTAGAAAATATGTATATTGATATTGGTGCAAAATCTAAAGAAGAAGCTGAAGAAAAAGTAAATGTTGGCGATATTTGTATTTATTATACTGATTTAGTTGAAAATGATAACGTGGTATTTACTCCATATTTAGATGATAGAGTTGGTTGTTTTATAGCTATAGAAGCTATAAAAGAAATAACAAAACCTAAGAATGATTTATACTTTGTTTTTTCAGTTCAAGAAGAAGTGGGGTTGAGGGGGGCGAAAACCGCAGCCTATAGTGTAGACCCCGACATTGGTATAGCATTAGATGTAACAGCTCATGGAGACACTCCTAAGGCTAAGAGATTTGCTATTGGACTTCACAAGGGGGCTGCTATTAAAGTAAAGGATAATTCTCTAATAACTCACCCTAAAATAAGACAAACATTAGTAGACTTGGCAAAAGAGAATGATATACCTTATCAAATGGAAGTACTTGAATTTGGGGGTACAGACTCAGGAGCTATCCATGTGAATAAGTCAGGCGTTCCTTCAGGAGTTATTTCCATACCAACCAGGTATGTTCACTCTACAGTGGAGATGGCTTCTAAAGAGGATATCTTAAACTGTAAACACTTATTAATAGCATTTTTAAACCATTCCTTAGAAATTTAATAAAGATGATGATTCAATAGAAGAGTTGATTAATCTACTCTTCTATCTTTATTTTATGGTATAATAAAGGGAGTAGTAGATATTAGAAAGAGAGTGATTAATGAATGAAAAAATATACAATAAGTACCTTTGGTTGCCAAATGAATGAGCATGATTCGGAAAAGATTAGCTGGATACTAGAAGATATGGGTTATACTCCTACAGATGACACAGAAAAAAGTGATTTTATAGTATATAATACATGTGTTATTAGAAAAAGTGCTGAAGAAAAAGTCTATGGTCAATTGGGACATCTTAAAGATTTAAAAAGACGTAGACCAGACTTAATAATAGCAGTATGCGGGTGTATGATGCAAAGAGAAGATGTTAGAGAAGTGATAACTAGCAAGCACAAGCATGTTGATATAATCTTTGGAACTCATAATATTCACAAACTGCCACAGCTGATCTATACCAACAAGCAAACAGGCAGAACTGTTATAGATATAGAAGAAGAAAACAAGGAAATAGAAGACAATATAGATGCCAATAGAACACATTCCTATAAGGCCTATGTTAATATTATGTATGGATGTAATAATTTTTGCACCTATTGTATAGTTCCATATGTTAGAGGTAGGGAACAAAGTAGAGAACCAGAAAACATTATAAAAGAAATAGAAGCTTTAGCTGCTAGTGGGTGTAAAGAAGTAACCCTATTAGGGCAAAATGTTAATTCCTATGGAAATACATTAGATGGAGACTATAGTTTTGCAGACCTTTTAAAAGCTATAAATGAAATTGAAGGCTTAGAAAGAATTAGATTTATGACATCTCATCCAAAGGACTTATCTAATGATGTTATAGATTCATATATAGAATTGGACAAGCTATGCAATCATTTACATCTACCAGTTCAATCAGGTAGTAATTCAGTCCTCCATAGTATGAACAGAAAATATACAAAAGAAGATTATATGAAAATCATCCATAAAATAAAAAAGATTAAACCTAAAATTGCCATTACTACGGATATTATAGTAGGATTTCCAGGGGAAACAGAAGAAGATTTCCAAGAAACTCTGGATTTAGTTCAAGAGGTAGAGTTTGATTCAGCATATACTTTTCTTTATTCTCCAAGAGAAGGCACGAAAGCTGCTGAAATGAAAGTGCAAGTACCAGATGATGTAAAACACAAAAGGTTTAATAGATTATTAGATATGCTTTACCCTATAGGCTTAGAGAAAAATGAAGAGTTGATAGGAGAAACCTTACAGGTTTTAGTAGAAGAAGTTAGTAAAAATAATGAGGAATTTTTAAGCGGTAGATCAGAAAATGCTAAATTAGTTCATTTTAAAGGAGATCCTGCTTTAATTGGAACCATAGTTCCTGTTAAAATAGAAAGTTGTACAACCTTTACTTTACAAGGTATTTTAGTATAAACGAGCAATTTATGGAGGTTATATTTTTGGAAAACCTAACACCTATGATGAAACAATATATGACAATAAAAGATCAATATCCAGATTCAATACTTTTCTTTAGACTAGGAGACTTTTATGAAATGTTTTTTGATGATGCTATTTTAGCATCTAAAGAATTAGAAATAGCCTTAACTAAAAGAGCTGGAGGAATGGGAGCTAAGGTTCCTATGTGTGGAATACCTCATCATGTATCTGAGGGCTATATTGCCAGACTTGTTGAAAAAGGTTATAAGGTTGCAGTATGTGATCAAATAGAAGATCCAGCTCTTGCTAAGGGTATAGTTAAAAGGGATGTTATAAGAGTTGTAACTCCAGGAACCATTACAGATTCATCAGCCTTAGATGCCAAAAGTAATAACTTTTTAGTATCTATTTATATGGATAATTTTGGCGTAGGTCTATCATATGTTGATAATTCTACTGGGGAAATGTTTACAACTGAATACCTGGGAGAAGTAGGAGACATTTATAGCTTTGTATTGGATGAATTAGGTAAAACTTTCCCTTCGGAAATAATATGTAACAAGACATTTACTGAAAACAATAGAAATATGAAGACTATTAAAAATAAAATAAATCCTTTTATTAATGTTTATGAGGATGTAAATCTTTTAGAAAAGCACGATACTAATATTTTAGAATTATTTAAGGTTAAATCTCATGAAGATTTAGAGATAAAGGACAAAATGTACTCTATACTAGCTACTAATAAATTAATAGAATATTTATATGCAACACAAAAGAATACATTGGACCATATAAATCAATTAACTTATTATGAGCCTCAACACTATATGGTAATGGATATTAACACTAGGGCAAACTTAGAAATACATGAAACCATAATGTCTAG
>CAYZDC010000168.1:0-3054 GCA_964477045.1 uncultured Tissierellaceae bacterium
AAAAGAATTTATAGACATGTATACTAACAGATGGACTGAAATAGCGGCAGACTAAACCCAATATAGTTAAGTTAAGAAATAATAATGAAGTTTAAAACAGAGTATGTTAAAAATCATACTCTGTTCTTTTTTTACTAATTTAAAATTTTATTATAAGCAAGAATCCTTTTATTTATTTAATAATGATTCTGCTGCACTGTAACCTGCAAATCTTCCAGAATTTACAGACCAACCTAACATGCATCCAGGCATTGCTTCAATGCCGTTTGCTCCGCCAACAACTTCTCCTGCTGCATATAAGTTTGGAATAATTCCATCTGAATTGCTTTTAACTTCTAAATCAGTATTTACATCAAGACCACCAAGTGTAGTAGCAAAACGCAATCTTTGTTCTACTATATAGAATTTACTGTCTGTATCCAACTCAAATAATTCTTCACGACCGAATTCTGTATCTTGGCCGGCTGTAACCATTCCGTTCCAATTAGAAACAGTTTCTGCTAGTACAGCAGCATCAATACCTGCCAGTTCAGCTGCTTCTTCTAATGTTCCACGAGTAAATATTGGTTTCCCGCCTTCTTTACTAAACCATTCTTCCTGCTCTTCATAAGTTACGCGACCTGCAGGAGAAGGATAACCATTAACAAGTTCACTCCACATATCAAATGCACTTTGATCCATTACCAAATATATCATTTGATCTGTTTGGGGAATCGTAGCTTTCTTAATAGAAACAAAATCTAAATTTTCATCTACAACACGCTGACCTTCTTTATTAACATAAATAGCACCTGTATTATTTGTAGTTGTTAAACAAGATGTAGGGTCAGCTCGTCCAGCATTTGTGCCTTCCATTGATATACCTTGTGGATACATTTTAGCATAATCCATAAGTACTAATTTAGCTCCAATTGCTTCTGCCATTTTGTGGCCATCTCCTGTAGATGAAGCTACACCGTAAAATACAGCATTAGCTATGTCATCATTTAACATATCTAAATTATTTCCAAAACCACCTGAAGCAAGAATAGTCTTTTTAGCTTTAATTGTTATTTCATTTCCATGTTTATCTTCAGCCTTAACTCCAGCTACAGCATCACCATTCATTATGAATTCAGTAGCTTTTGTTTCTAGCAAAAGATTACCGCCAGCTTTTTCAAATTCATCTGCTAAAGTATTAGTTAACCCTGTAGAACCACCTTCTACAATAAAAAATCTTTGTACTGTATGTTCTGGAAAATCACTTGGGTATCTATCATATATTGGCACATTTAGATCATTGATTAGCCAATCCAAAGTTTCACCCATATTGTTAGCCATTAATCTTACTAATTCAGGATTATTTGTGTTTTCTCCACCTCTCATAATATCTTCATAAATTAAATCTGGTGAATCACCTGTTAATCCAAGAGATTTTTGAAGTTCAGAGCCACCACCAACAAAACCACCAGCTTGAGCTGTAGCTCCTCCAACAAATGGCATCTTTTCTATAACAATAATATCTTCAACGCCTTTTTCTTGTGCTGCATTAGCTGCAGTTAAACCAGCTCCACCAGCTCCAATTACGAGTATGTCTGTTTCATATTCTGTTTGTACTTCAACTTTTTTAACTTCTACCTTTGCTAAATCATTAATAGTCAATCCACTTGTTTCTAAGGCCATAGCCGCTGCTTCTAACACACCATTGCTTGTCATAGTTGCACCAGTGAATGCATCTACTTCTATAGTATTTCTATCTACTATATCTTTCGCCATAACTACTAAAGCTTTTCCACCAATATCAGGAGTTTCCTTTTCACCTTCAACTTTTGCATCAATAATTTTATCATCATCAATTGAAAGGGTTACTTTTACTTCTCCGGCGAAACCTGTTGCAGTTCCTGTAAAGTCACCAGATATGACCTTGCCCTCAGTAGAATCTGCTGGCTGGTTAGTAACATTGCTTTGACATGCTACTAATAAGATTGCTAAAATAACAACAATCGCGGTTAAAATGTTCCGTCTTTTTTGGTTCATAATCTCTCTCCTTTTGTGTACAAATGTAATTTACCATAACATATTTTGTATGATAATTAAATGTCAAAGCAATTATACTATGCTGTATTTTTTTTGTCAATAATTATTTTACTAAAGTACATACTTTAGTATGTTTTATTTGAATTTTTGTCATTAAAACTTATCTAGATAACATTCTGTGTGAACAATCACTATTTCAAACTGTAAATTTCACGGGTTTCAGGTCAACTTGACTTTTATAGTATGCAATAGTATTATATGAAGTATAAATTTAATGGGAGAAAAAAGATGGCAATAAATACAACTGATCAAGAGAACAAATCAGCTCAGACAAGACAAAAGATATTAGAATCGGCTATAGAGCTTTTCTTGGTATACGGAGTTAAAAAGGTTACTATTGATGATATTTGTAATAATTGCAATTTAACAAAAGGATCCTTCTATCACCATTTTCCGACTAAAGACCATATAGTATCCTTGTCTGTCAATCAGGGATTAGATAAGTATGTTGAAAGCAACTATATAAACGATAATTCATTAGATTTAAGTCAACAAATAACAAATTTAAATTTATGTGCTTTTGAATTTTTTAAAAATATAGGAAAAGAAATGACAAGAGAATCATATGTAAGTATGATTAATTCTTCTGTAGAAGTGAGAATTGATGGGCGTATATATGTAGATTACTTAACATCCATTATTAAACAAGTCAGTGAGCGTAATATAGCTTTAGCTGATTTTACTTTCGATGAAGTGTACATATATTCAATTTCAGTTTTTACCGGTATTATAATGAAATGGAGTACAAGTATTGATACACCTTATAATGATGTTAATTGGGAAAATTTAATAAAACACCAATTTAATATAATGTTTAAATAAACACCGAGAACCCCTTACTTATAGATGGCGTTCTTAATAATTTAAAAAGCCTCCCAAAGTACTGAACTTTTAGAGGCTTTATTGACTTTATTATTTCATTTATATTAAAAAATTATCTTTTCATATATTATATTATTGCTCGTTATTTACCTGAGC
>CAYZDC010000169.1:0-247 GCA_964477045.1 uncultured Tissierellaceae bacterium
ATTAAAAACTTTCTCATATTCTTCTTTATATCCAACTTGATAGCCTAAAACAAAATTAATAACAAAGTCTGAATCCCGTCCATCTAACTCGTTATTGTAACTAGTTATTATAACCTCTTCTTTTGGTTTAATATAGGGTTTGAGAATTCCTGACTTACTATTTTCTTCTGCAAGCTTTTTACCATCTATTAAACCAAATGTATAACCCTCCGAATATCCTGGATCAGAATCATCAGCTGCCAATATT
>CAYZDC010000169.1:257-3048 GCA_964477045.1 uncultured Tissierellaceae bacterium
CTCTCTCTACTTCCCATAGCCTCCGCGTATCCCACAAAATTACCTGCGCTACTATTTTCGAGTGCTTTATTTTTTCCTTCTGATTTCCCCAAGTTATATCCAGTACTGTAAGCGTTGGGATCCAAATCTGCAGCAATTACTATAACTGTATTAAATAACATAATTATAACTAGAATTAAACTAAGTACTTTATATTTTTTCATCTCATCACCCCTTTAACGTTTTCTTAAAACTAATACTTTGCCTACTGGCAATATATCACTAGCTTTCATTTCGTTAAGTCTTAGAATTTCATTTTTATAATTAACAGTGCCATAATAAGCAAGACTTATGTTTTCTATAGTATCTCCCACTTTAACTACATGGAATATATTATCTGGAATTTCTTCTACTACTCCATCTTCTGAAATATTTCTTTCATAAACTGCTTCCATTCTATCTACTATTAGAACACCAAAATCTTCTCTATTCTTTGGCATATCTATGTAAAATGAATTTACATCTAGTGGGTATATACTTAAGTCATTAGGTGGTGCTATTTCTAAATACTTCCAACCTGTCCAGCCAATACCTTCACTAAGTGGAACATATTCATCTTCACCCATTTGGCCATGGAAACCAAGGCCTATAGTAGCTGGCGAATATCCATAAGAATAAACCCATATACCTATACTTTGAGGTGGATAAGAAAGGTTAATATTGCTTGTGGACAAATCTACATATGCTCTATTTTCTTCTTCTACAGCTAAAATATTATATTCAAGTCTTAGTGAATACTTACCTGATTTTCTAATTGATGAAGTAGTGGCAAATGCATTTGCTAAAATACCTGATGGTATAAAGCTATACTTTTTGTTTTCAAAGTCACTTAAAACTACAGTTCTAGTAGTTTCTATTTCTATGACTTCTTCCCCTTCTCCACCTTCTCCAGGTTCTCCTGTTTCACTACCTTCACCAGGCATTGAATCATCAGTTCTGTCTCCTGTATATTCTCCATATGCTCCAAAAGGAGTTCCGGCAGTATATCTATCAGTTGTATCTATATATATTATATTAGGGTCTGTTTCTGCAAGACCTTCTAAACTATATATCTTCAATCCCATACTACCAGCTAAGTCTGTGCTATTTGTTCTATCCATAGATAAGCTATCTACTACTATTCTTCTAGGACTGTGGCCTAGAGAATTAACAACACTCATAATTCCATCATAATTTCCATTAAAAGGAATAGATACATCCATTTTCATAACATTTAACTCTCCAACTTGTTCAGGGTTAGCTCTACTGAAGCTTAAGTCAGAGATATCTACTCTTTCATCATAGACCAAATCATTTAATAGGTAAATAATTTGGGGTTGATCTAAAGTAGGGAAATAATTAGCTAATATTACATCTCTTTCATTTGTTAACTCTTGAAGTTCTTCAATTATTTTTCTTTCCTTCATCAATGTGTTATTGTTTTCCATTATCTTTAAATCATAATCCATCTTGGCAACTTCTAATTCTTCAATTTTAGCGGCCTGTGGTGTAAGGATAAATCTATATGAAATAAAAACTATTAAAACTACTCCTAAGGCTGTAAGTAAAAACTTCTCACTATTTGTAAGTGGTCTGGTATTAATTCGTCTGTTGCTCTTCGATTTCTTCTCCAACTATCATCACATCCTCTAAAGTAATATTTAAGCTAAATCTATAAAAATCCTCTTCTGCTGTAATATTTGATATAAATATATCTTCCACATTTTCTATGCCTTCTAAACCTTTTGATAACTCTGCAATGGAATACTTGCTTTTAGAAATACCAGCGATTTGGATTTCTCTAGCAGCGGCTGAAAAATTTGTGAAGAAAACATCATCAGGCATTTTAGAAGTAATGACTAGCAATAAATTTTCATCTATAACATTGCCTGCAGCTAAAATTTCATTTAATACCTTTATCTTACTTACTTCTTCTCTAAATATATTTAGTTCCTCTTCCTTAGTTTGAATCTCTGCCACCTTTGCTAAGGTTTGAGGGTTTTCAGCTACCAGTTGTAAGCTGCTGACTTCTTGCTTTAACCTTCCTATTTTTAATCCATTAAATATTCCTGTTACTGCAAGGTATAAAATTCCTATACTAATAATAAGATAGAAAAAAAACATTTTATCTAATTTAAATTCTCGTTTCTCTAAGTAAGGATCAAAAAAGTTTAAATCTCTCATTATTTCTTCACATCCAATCTGATCAATCCACCAATAGCATTTGCATACTTTGATAAATTACCATTGAATTTTACTTTACTAATTGAGTCTAGTTTTACACATGGAATATTAAATGATTCAGTGAATAACTTTTCAATACCATTAATATTAGATAGTCCCCCATGTAGTAAGACTAAATTAATCTCATTACCTATCTCCCTAGTTCTATAATATCGAAATATCATTTCTATTCTATCTATAATTGCCTGTAATGTTTCTTTTGTCCTTAGGTATATTTCATAATCCTCATGTAATTCATACATTGATTCTGTTATGTCTTTAAGATTCATTATCTTATCTGTTAATTCTTCATCCGTATAATTATATTTATCTCTTAAGTTTAGTAAAATATCGTTTGCTCCACCTTCTATAATTCTGGATACCTTTATAACTCCATTATTAGATATAGTAAGGCTTGTACTATCAAATCCTATATCAATATTTGTTATAGTATCACTATTATTATACGTTTCATTAATATTATCGCCTAAATTAATAAGCTTATTAATTGCATTACCTTGATAATCTAAAGCTACTGGTTTTAAATCTA
>CAYZDC010000170.1:0-2994 GCA_964477045.1 uncultured Tissierellaceae bacterium
TGGTAGTGGAAACTGAAGAAGAAATAAAAGCAAGATTTTTATCAGAAATATTTTCTGATGCAGAGTTTGAAGATATAGATGCTGCAAAGTTAGAAGAAATAAAAGCAGAAAATATTTTCATTAGAGAAATATATGAAGCTAAAGTTAATGGAGAATTAGTGGGTTATGGTATTAAGACTAATTCCGGTGGATATGGTGGAGATTTACCAATTATTACAGGAATTAATTTAGATGGTACTATAGTAGGAATTAGAATATTTGACAACGATGAAACTCCTGGTATAGGTACAAAAATTATGGAAGCAGACTTTATGGATTCATTTATAGGAAAAAACACTGTAGATGATGTTGAAATGATTTCTGGATCAACAGTATCAGCTGAAGGTGTAGTTTATGGAGTAGAAGGTGCAATGGAAGCTTTTAATAATTTTCTTGTTGAATAACAGGAGTGGAGGTGTAAGACTTGAAATTAATGAATATATTTAAAAGTGGGTTAGGAAGGCAGAATCCAGTACTAGTTCAACTAGTTGGGCTATGTTCAGTACTAGCTGTTACTAATACAGTATTAAATAGTATCTCGATGGGTATGGCAGTTACAGCTGTTTTATTGGCTTCAAATATTGTTATATCTTTACTTAGAAATATAATACCGCATAAAATACGTATCCCAGCTTTTATAGTCGTTATAGCTACTTTTGTAACTATAGTAGAAATGGTTTTAAAAGCTTATGCACAACCAATTTATCAATCACTGGGAATCTTTATTCCTTTGATAGTTGTAAACTGTATCATTTTAGCCAGAGCTGAAGCTTTTGCTTATAAAAATAATGTAGTTGCATCTATTGTGGATGGTTTATCAAATGGACTAGGTTATACTTGGTCAGTGGTAATTTTAGGAGCAATAAGAGAATTGTTTGGGTCAGGTACATTATTTGACGGTACTAGATTTGCAATAAATGTATTTGGAGATAAGTTTCAACCTGCAGGAATATTTGTAGCGCCGGCTGGAGCATTTATAGTATTAGGTATTATGATAGCAGTATTTAACATAGTACTTAAAGAAAAAGCAACATCATAGAGAAAATAGAGGAGGAGACCAATGAATTTATTCACAATAATAATATCCACAGTATTTGTAAATAACTATGTATTTGCAAGGTTTTTAGGTATTTGTCCTTTTCTAGGAGTATCTAATAAAATGGAAACTGCCTCAGGTATGGGTATTGCGGTAACTTTTGTTATGACAATTGCATCTGCAATTACTTGGGCTATTCAAAAGTATTTATTAGATGTATTTCATCTTGAATATTTACAAACCATTGTGTTTATATTAGTTATAGCATCACTAGTACAATTTGTTGAACTGGCAATAAGAAAAATGAGTCCTACACTATATAGTGCAATGGGAGTATTTTTACCCCTAATTACTACTAACTGTATAGTACTAGGAGTGACGATTTTAAATATCCAATCAGAGTATACTCTAATAGAAGCATTAACAAGTGGTATAGGAGCATCTATAGGTTTCTTTTTAGCCTTAGTTCTTTTAACCGGAATTAGAGAAAAGTTAGCCATTGCTGATATTCCAGAAGCATTAGAGGGAGTTCCTATTGCTTTAATATCTGCTGGATTAATGTCCATAGCCTTTTTAGGCTTTGCTGGACTTGTATAGGAGGGTGTCAATATGGAAAATATTATTCAACCTGTACTTGTATTAGGTGGCTTAGGATTAACATTTGGTGTGTTACTTTCAATAGCATCTAATGCATTTGCAGTTAAAATAGATCCCTTAGTAGGTGCTGTATTAGATGCACTTCCAGGAGTTAACTGTGGTGCTTGTGGTCATCCTGGATGTGAAGGGCTTGCTAATGCAATTGTAGAGGGTAAAGCACCAGTAACAGCTTGTCCAGTTGGTGGACAAGAGGTAGCTAATAATGTAGCAGAAGTTATGGGCTTAAATGCTGAAAACTTTGAGAGAAATGTAGCAGTAGTACTTTGTCAAGGTGATTGTGACAAGGCCAAACAAAAGTATATTTATGATGGGATAATGGACTGTAGAATAGAGAACGACTTAGCTGACGGTAGCAAAGCTTGTTCATATGGATGTTTGGGCTGTGGTACATGTTATGATGTATGTCCATTTGATGCTATTAGAATGGTCAATGGAGTTGCAGTAGTAGATAGAGAAAAATGTACAGCATGTATGAAGTGTATTGAAGTATGTCCAAAACATATTATAGAATTAGTTCCATACCGTAATGAGGTAGTAGTAAAATGTATTAGTGAGGATCCAGGAAAACAAGTAAGACAAGATTGCTCTATAGGATGTATAGGTTGTAAAATATGTGTTAAAGCATGTCCGGAAGATGCATTTACTTTTGAAAACTATTTAGCAAAAATAGATTACGAAAAGTGTACTAACTGTCAAATTTGTGTTGCTAAATGTCCGACTAAATGTATACATACCATAAGAGAAGATGTTGAAGCAGTAGCAAATTAAAGAAGGAGCCTCGAGCTCCTTCTTTTAATTTTTGTAACTTGTAAATATAGTTTATTAATGGTAAACTATAACTTGAAGATTTAGCTTTAATTAAAATAAAAAAGGTGATAAAATGACAAAAGGTGACAAGCTTTTAATTGTCTTTGTTATAATATTAGCATTGCTTTCTACACTTTTTATTAGAAGACAGGCATTCTCTTCTTCAGGAAAATACATTAGTGTACAAGTTAATGGACAGGAAGTAAAACAAATAATTTTCGATCCCGAAATTATTGGGAACAAAATTCCTATAGAAACTGAATTTGGTTATAATCTAATCGAAATTGGAGATGAAAGAGTAAGAGTAATTGAAGCTGATTGTCCAGATAAAATAGATGTTAAGCAAGGTTATATTTCTAGAATAGGTGAAACTATAGTTTGTTTACCAAATAGAATGGTGATTGAAATTAAAGGTTTGGATAAAGATACAGAAATTGATATAATGAATCATTAGA
>CAYZDC010000171.1:0-2973 GCA_964477045.1 uncultured Tissierellaceae bacterium
CACTTTCCATAGCCAGTGTTTCTAAGGTTCTTGTAGTAGTAGTTCCTACTGAAATTATTTTACCTCCACTTATTTTAGTCTTATTAATTATCTCTGCAGTTTCTTTTGTTAAATGATAGAACTCTGAATGCATATGATGGTCTAATATATTTTCTACCTTAACAGGTCTAAATGTTCCCAATCCAACATGTAATGTAATATAAGCAATATTTACACCCTTCGCTTCAATTTCTTTTAATAATTCTTTTGTAAAATGTAGTCCTGCTGTAGGTGCTGCTGCAGATCCTAAATGCTTGGAATAAACTGTTTGGTATCTTTCCCTATCTTCTAATTTTTCAGTTATATAAGGAGGCAGTGGCATTTCACCTAACTTGTCTAATATTTCTTCAAATATACCTTCATATTCGAATTGTATAAATCTTGTTCCTTCTTCTCCTATTGCCATTATGTTGCCAACTAAGAGACCATTTCCGAATTCAATCTTATCTCCAACTTTAGCTTTTTTACCTGGTCTTACCAAAGTTTCCCAAGTATTATTAGCTTCTTTAGTTAATAATAAAAATTCAATTTGTTCTTCCTTACCTAATCTATTACCAAATAATCTGGCTGGTATAACTCTCGTATCATTTAAGACTAAAGTATCCCCTGGATTTAAGTAATCTACTATATCCTTGAATATTTTATGACTTACCTCCCCAGATTCTTTGTCCATTACTAATAGTCTAGACATTTCCCTGCTTTCCATTGGATGTTGTGCTATTAAGACTTCTGGTAAATCATAATAAAAATCCTTTGTTTTAATATTATTATCCATTAATTATCCCCATTTAAATTAATTATATCTACACCATTATAATAGTGCTTTATGATATCTTCATAATTAAAACCTAGTTTAGCCATTTCCATAGCACCATATTGGCTCATTCCCACTCCATGCCCATATCCTTTCCCACTAAATACAAAGCTGGTAGGTGTTATTGACATAGACTCCCCAATTGAAGCTGTTCTATCTTTACTTACTGCTCTACTTACCAGTGTTCTATTTGGAGAACTATAGCCTTTTCCATCTAAAATATATGCACTATTAACCTTGATTTCTACTGGATACCTACTTATTCCATCCATTACATAAATCTTTTTTTCTAAACCTTCTCCTACCTTGTCTATATCAAACCAGGTGCTTTTCATTGTAGTGTTTCCCAGTAAAGTCCTAAGATTGTTTCCAGAAATTATTTCTTCCCCTAAGGAACCTACTATTTTTAGTTCCAAAACTCTATTAGCAGAGGAAGTTTTTAAAATCTGAACATCTTGAATTTGCCCAATATTTATACCTTTTAAGAGTAACTTATTTCCTATCTCAAGTGGGCTTACTTTTAATGACCAATTGTTTGCAGATTGGCCTTCAGAATATACATCATGAATAGGCACTAAATATGGTAGACTACCGCCCCAAGCAATTGCACTATCCTCAGTATATCCTCCTGATGTTGAATGATAAGGGGTACTTGCCACTTTGCTATTATAGAAAACATATATTCCCTTAGTTTCATTAACTGCTTGATTTGTATTTGGGTTTTCATTGTCGTATGCTCTATAAACTTGACAGCATGTACTATCACATAGATTAAAACCCTCTTGTTTGTGCTTGTTCATATTTGCCAATGCAAAGCTTCGAGCTACTATTGCTTGAGCCTTTAAAGCTTCCATAGGCCATCCAGCAGGCATTTCTTTTGGTACAACTCCATATAAATAATTTTCTATATTTATATGATTAATCAGACTAATCTTATTATCTTTTGATATAAAGGTAATGTAATCTCTATAATTATTCTTATCCACATTTAAAGTAGTTTGAAACATTGTACCTGGTCCAATTATTATACTACCATCAGAAGGCATTGTATAAAGATATTCATCTGACACATTAAATATTTCTATTTCTCCAGCAAAATTTAACCGAACTTTTATCACCAAATCTTCAATATAGTTTATTGGCCACTGTTTGTTATCTACTTCATAAAGATTAAATCCACTATCACTGGTTAAGGTATATTCTTTGTTTAAGTCCATAGAAGATCCAATTTTTACATTTAAGAAATCCACTTCTGCTTCAAATGCAAAAGTAGGTATGTTCATGGTTGTTATAAATAATAGAGTGAAAATAATTAGAGTAACAATTCTTTTTTTCATAAGATCCTCCTAATCTTCAATATAGGGTAAATTAAAATGCTCATATGCCAGTTTTGATACTATTCTCCCTCTTGGTGTTCTGTTTAAAAACCCTATTTGTAGTAAATAAGGTTCATATACATCTTCAATAGTAATTCTTTCTTCTCCAGTTGCAGCAGAAATTGTATCTACTCCTACTGGCCCACCATTAAAATTGTCAATCATAGTAAGAATAATTTTTCTATCTACTGAATCCAAACCTAATTCATCAATTTCTAATATTTCAAGTCCATTTTTAGCAGTTTCCCATGTAATAATACCATCTTCTTTTACCTGAGCATAATCTCTTACTCGTCTTAATAATCTATTTGCAATTCTAGGAGTTCCTCTAGATCTTCTAGCAATTTCTAATGCACCATTTTCATCAATCACAACATTTAGGATAGAAGCAGATCTTGTAATTATTTGTTTTAAACTATCGATATCATATAAATCTAAATTTAACATTACTCCAAATCTATCTCTAAGGGGAGAAGATAAAAGTCCTGCACGAGTAGTAGCACCTATTAATGTGAATTTTGATAAATCAATTCTAACAGATCTAGCTGAAGGTCCTTTTCCTATTATTAAATCTAGTGCAAAATCTTCCATAGCTGGGTACAATATTTCTTCTACAGTCCTATTAATTCTATGAATTTCATCAATAAAAAGTATATCATCATCGCCAAGATTAGTTAATATACTTGCCAAATCTCCTGCTCTTTCTATGGCCGGACCTGATGTTATCCTAATACTCACACCCAT
>CAYZDC010000172.1:0-2941 GCA_964477045.1 uncultured Tissierellaceae bacterium
TTTTCAGATAAGATGTCAAAGAAAGCTCATCTAAAATACTTTTTATATCTTTTACTCCTTGACGAATTTTACTTAAATCCATACCTTCATCTGGATCTAAATCGAAAACCATGATATCAGGTTTTTCAATTTCTTTAATATTGCTTCCCCAAGTATGAAATTCTAAAGTACCCATCTGCGCTTCATAAATTATTCCAGACTGGCTATTTATATAAAAGTAATCTTCCTTTTTACCCTTGCTTTCATCAATGGAAATAGTAGTAATATGTTGGCTTTCACTAGTAGGATGTTTCATAAAAAAACAGGATTCATCAATTCCTTTAGGACACCGAACTACACTTAAAACTCTTCCAGATACATATGGAAGCATTCTTTCTCCTACTTCTTTATAATAATCTATTACATCACCTTTTGTAATTCCGGACGGAAAAACCACCTTGTTAGAGCTAGTAATTTTTACTCCTTCAATTTCATCACTATGTTTTACGAATTCTTTATCCTCAAATGATTCATCTACTTTATTCTTTTCTGTTTCTCTATTTACATCCTTAGGGCTTTTATCAATTCTAATGCCCTTATAACTTGCTTGTCTTAAAAGCTTGTCTTCAGTCCAAGTTGCAAATTTGATTTCTGCCACTATCTCAGGCTTAAGCCAAGTAACTTCTTCATTGCTTCTTTCTTTTGGAGTATTTTTAAATGGTGATTTTTCTCGTTTTAAACTATTAAATTTCTTTTCTAATGTTTTCATATCATTATGGCTCATACCAGTTCCTGCTCTACCTACATATATTAAGTCCTCATTCTCATATACTCCTAAAAGAAGTGCACTAATTCCATGAGTTCTTATATCTGTAACTGTATATCCACCAATTACAAATTCTTGCCTTTTATCACACTTGATTTTTATCCAATTTCCGTCTCTTTTACCACTATAGGAAGAATCTGTTTTTTTCCCAACAATTCCTTCTAAACCAGATTGGCATGCAGCTGCTAAAATAGAACCTTCTTCCTTTTTAATATAATTACTAAAATGAAGCTCATTAGGAGCATTATTCATTAAGGATTGAAGAATTTCTTTTCTTTCTATTAATGAATAATCTCTAAGATCTTTCCCATCTAAAGCCAAAATATCAAATATTATATAGGTTAAGCTATTTTTATTAGATTTATTCAAATAACCTTGTAAAGCCTGGAAATCTGTTTTACCAGATTTGTCTAGAACTACTATTTCACCATCTAAAACCATTGACCTTCCTACAAAGAAATCTTTCATAATTAAAGCTATTGATGTAAATTGTTTTGTATAATCATTTTTATTTCTAGTAACTAACTTAACTGAATTTTCTTCAATAAATGAAATAATTCTAAATCCATCATATTTAACTTCATAAATCCATTCCTCACCCTCAGGCATATTTTCTACTAATTCTGCCAATTGAACATCAACTTCTTTAAAGGGGTTTTGAATTAAGTCTATTTCTTTTCCTTCTTGGATTTCTTCCATAGACCGTCCTGATCTAATGCTTGTATCAAAATTAGATATATCATTTTCCCTATCTACATATTCATCTTTTTCTTTTATTAATAGCCAATTATCCTTGTCTTTAGTAGACTTGGATTTCCATTTAATTAAAGTCCATTTACCTTTAAGTCTAGCGCCCTGAAGGGTAAATTTTAATTCTCCTTTTTTAAGTCCTTCCTCCACATCATTCATAGGTTCCCATAAGCCTTCATCCCAAAGCATAACTGTTCCTCCACCATATTGGCCCTTAGGGATGGTTCCTTCAAAATTTCTATAGTCTAATGGGTGGTCTTCTACTTTTACGGCTAGTCTTTTATCATGAGTATCGAACGAAGGGCCTTTAGGAACAGCCCAGCTTAATAATACTCCCTGCCACTCTAGACGAAAGTCATAATGAGCAGCACGAGCCAAATGATGTTGAACTACAAACTTTAAGCTGTCCTTAGATTCTACTGGCTTTCCTTTAGGTTCTGAGGTTTTAAGAAAATCTCTTTTTTCAATATAATCATCTAACTTCTTATTCATAAAATCACGCTGATTCCTTATCTTTTTTAGCTTTCTTAACGCTGGCTTTTAAAGCATCCATTAAATCTATGACTTTCCCGGAATCTTGGCTTTCTGTTTCTGTGGCAGCAGCTACAACTTCTTTACCTGCAATTTTTGTTTCAATTAGTTGTCGCAGCTTGACTTGATATTCATCTTTATATTTTTCAGGTTCAAAAGGTGTATCCATAGCATTAATTAGTGTTTTTGCCATTTCTAATTCTTGCTTTGATACTTTTGGCTTATCATATTTCTTTTGAAATTCTTTGATTTCACTTTCATAGTGCATGGTTAAAATAATAATCCCCTCTTCTCTAGGAATTAGGGACATAAGAGTTTCTTTTGTACCTAATACACTTTTACCTATGGCTATTTTCCCTTCTTCCATAAGTGCTGCCCTGAATAATTCAAAAGCCTTCTCTCCGCCTACTTGAGGCATTGCCTGGTAAGATTTTTCATAATAAACTGGAGAAATTTCATCTAAATCTACAAAGTTTAATATTTGAATGGATTTCTCTTTTTCAGTTTTTATTTTTTCTAGTTCTTCATCTGTTATAACAACATAATTATCTTTATCATATTCATAACCTTTTACAATATCACCAGCTTTAACTTCATCCCCACAATGGGCACAAGTTTTTTTGTATCTTATACGACTATGGTCTCCTTTGTGTAATTGATTGAAATGTATATCATTATCTTGAGTAGCAGTATACATATCTATTGGTATTGCTACCATACCAAAACTTATTACCGATTTACGGGCAACCATAATTTGCACCTCCTATATTTATCTATTTCCTACTTATGTATAAAAATATATACCCTATATTGATAAAAAGACACATGAAACATTCTCCCAATTAAATTTGCAAA
>CAYZDC010000173.1:0-2928 GCA_964477045.1 uncultured Tissierellaceae bacterium
TTGAAAATCTGACTTTCAAGGGCGGGGTACATATACCAGAATATAAGGATTTAACAAAAGATATAACAATTGAAAAAGCTATAGATCCAGAAATAGTTTACATTTCCTTACATCAGCATGTAGGTGCGCCTTGTGAAGCTATTGTCAGCAAAGGAGATACAGTTAAAGTAGGGCAAAAGATTGGTGATTCAAAAGCATTTCTATCGGCACCAGTACATGCAAGTGTATCTGGAGTTGTGAAAAGTATTACAAAGATGTATACAAGTGATGGGTGGAAATCAGACTGTGTAGTTATTGAATCTGATGGATTGGAAGAATTACACGAATCTGTAAAACCATTGGTGAATTTAGATAACTTATCTAAGGAAGAAATTATTAATCTTATTAAAGATGCAGGTATAGTAGGACTAGGTGGAGCAGGATATCCAATGCATGCAAAATTAGTTACTGCTGATGACTCAAATATAGATACTGCAATTTTAAATGGAGCAGAATGCGAGCCATATATAACTGTAGATCATAGAGTTATGCTAGAAGAACCCGAATCTATTATAAAAGGTTTAAAAATCATTATGCACTGTTTGGATTTAAAAACAGGATACATAGGTATTGAAGATAACAAAAAAGATGCTATTGAAATGCTAAGAGCTTCTTTAAAAGATGAAGAAAATATTAAAATCGTAAGTTTAAAGACAAAATTCCCTCAAGGCGATTCTTATAGAATGGTAGATGCCATACTTGATAGAAAAGTGCCTGAAGGTGGAAGATGCAAAGATGTTGGAGCAATTGTTTCCAATGTATCGACAGCCTTAGCTGTAGCCCAGCTATTTGAATTAGGAAAGCCATTATATGAAAGAACAATTACTGTTACAGGCAGTGGAATAAAAGAGCCTAAAAACTTAAAAGTTAAAATAGGAACTACAATAAAAGATATTATAGAACAATGTGGTGGCTTCAATGGCGAACCTGGTAAGATTATAGCAGGGGGTCCTATGACTGGGAAAGCTCAATTTTCTTTAGATACTCCTATAGTTAAAGCAACTTCAGCTATAATAGTAATGACTCCAGAAGAAGCTATTCTTAATGAGCCAGTTCCATGTATAAAATGTGGAGAGTGCTTAAAGGTTTGCCCAATTCACTTGCAACCTGTATTATTAAGTGCTTATGCTCTTAAAGATATGTTTGCAATGACTCAAGAATATTATGTTGAAGAATGTATTCAATGTGGTGCTTGTTCATTTATTTGTCCTTCAAAAAGGCCCTTAACTGAATCTATTAAGCATGCTCAAAGAGAAATTAAATTAGCAAGAAAAAAATCTAAGAAGTAAGGAGGAAATTAAATGGAAGACAAGATATTAGATTCTAATAATGAAAAATCTGTAGAACTAAATAATATGCTTTTAGTGTCAGGAGCACCTCATTTAAGAACTGATAAAACAGTTAATCAAATTATGCTAGATGTTATTATTGCAATGATACCAGCATTAATTGGTAGTGTTTACTTTTATGGAATGAATGCATTAATATTAATATTGGTTACAGTGGCTTCTTGCCTAATATTTGAAGCTGGAACACAAAAAATATTTAAGAAACCAGTTCGTATAAATGACTTAAGTGCAGTTGTTACAGGTATTTTAATAGCTTTTAACTTACCGGCAAATGCACCTTGGTGGATTGCAGTATTTGGTGCTGCTTTTGCTATTATACTAGTTAAAGAGTGTTTTGGTGGCCTTGGTTCTAACTTTATGAATCCAGCATTAGCTGCAAGAGCTGCAATGGTAGCTTCATGGCCAAGCATAATGTCTACATATGTAAACCCAGACGGTATTACAAGCGCTACACCACTTGCTTTACTTAAAAGTGGGAGCAACGCATTACCTTCAATAAATAGAATGTTTATGGGAGATATAGGTGGTTCTTTAGGAGAGACCTCAGCAGTATTATTATTAATAGGAGCTTTATATTTACTAATAAAAGGTATTATTGATTGGAAAACTCCAGTTTTATTTATTGGAAGTACTTGTGCAATGTTATTGATATTTGGTATTGACCCAAGTTTAGTAATTTATCATGTTTTAGGTGGAGGATTAATATTAGGAGCATTTTTCATGGCTACAGACTATGCTACTACTCCAATAACTCCAAACGGGAAAATTATATTTGCCATTGGAGCAGGAGTTCTTACTGCTATTATTAGAGTAAAAGGTAGTATGCCAGAAGGTGTTTCATATGCAATATTATTAATGAACGTAGCTACTCCAGTAATTGAAAGAATTACAAAACCTAAGGTTTTCGGAGTTGTAAAACAGCCAAAAGGAGGAGAAATTAATGAAAGAAACGCTTAAATTAGGGTTTATTCTTCTTATAATAACAGCTGTTTCAGCAGGTGTTTTAGCTGCTGTACAAAATGTAACTGGTCCAATAGTTGCTGAAATGGAAAGACAAGCAAGTTTTGGAGCACTAGTGGAAATATTTTCAGAAGCAGATGATTTCTTACCTATTGAAGAATCTAAATTTGAAGAAATTAAAGGCTCTAATTCAATGATAAGAGAAATATTTGAAGCTAAAAAATCAGATGAAGTTATAGGTTATGCAATACAAACTGCTGCTGGTGGTTATGGTGGAGATATAGTAGGTATAACAGGTATTAACTCTGATGGAACCCTAGCAGGAATTAAAATAGTAAGTAATAGTGAAACACCTAATATTGGTACCAGAATATTAGAAGAAGACTTTTTAAATTCTTTTAAAGACAAATCTGCAGCAGGAGATTTAAAAGCAGTAGGTGCTCCTTCAGCAGATGATGAGGTCCTATTATTATCCGGAGCTACAGTGTCGGTTTATGCTGTACTTGCTGGAGTTAACCAGGCTAATGTAGTTTATAATAATTATTTTTCTGCCGATGGACCTGTAGAAGTGGTAGTGGAA
>CAYZDC010000174.1:0-2508 GCA_964477045.1 uncultured Tissierellaceae bacterium
ACCATAGATTCTTTTAACAAGATCTCTATGGTGTCCCTATTTGCAATCCACTTGCCATTATTTATTAAATTATTCTAAAAAACCTTTTTACCCAATTTCGTTCCAGTCTAGGTTTTTAAAGCTCTATAAGTGTTGATTTTATAAGCTTTTATCTTTATTTCTAACTATTCCCACTCAATTGTAGCTGGTGGTTTACTTGTTATATCAAATACTACTCTATTTACTTCCTTTACTTCATCTGTTATTCTAGTTGATATTTTTCTTAGTAGGTCTAAAGGTATATCCACCCATTCTGCTGTCATTCCATCTGTTGAATTTACGGCTCTTAAGGCTACTGTATGGCAATAGCTTCTTTTGTTGTCTACTACTCCTACACTTTGAATATTAGGAAGTACAGCAAAATATTGCCAAATTTTATTTTCTAATCCCGCTTTTTTTATTTCATCTAGGAATATAAAATCAGCATCTCTTAATATATCTAGTTTTTCTTCTGTTAGCTCTCCAAGGCATCTTACTCCAAGTCCTGGACCTGGGAATGGTTGTCTTCCTACTATATCTTCTGTAATCTTTAATTGTCTACCAAGTTCTCGTACTTCATCTTTATATAATTCTTTTAGTGGTTCTAATAATGTAAAGTTAACATCTTCTGGAAGTCCTCCTACATTATGATGGCTTTTTACAGCTACCTTTCCTTTTTCTCCACTTTCTATTATATCTGATGCTATGGTTCCTTGGATTAGATATTCTATATCTCCAAGTTTTTCTTGCTCTTCTTCAAATACTCTAATGAATTCTTCACCTATAACTTTTCGCTTTTCTTCAGGATCTGTTACTCCCTTAAGCTTGTTTAAGAATCTATCTTTAGCATCAACTACAATAAGGTTCATATGAAATTCATCTCTGAATACTTTTTCAACTTGTTGTCTTTCGTTTTTTCTAAGTAATCCATGATCTACAAATACATTAACTAACTGATCTCCTATGGCTCTGTGGACTAAGACTGCTGCAACTGATGAGTCTACACCACCTGAAAGAGCGCATAGAGCTTTTTTGTCACCAATTTTGTGTTTGATTTCTTCTATGCTTTTATCTATAAATTTCTCCATAATTTCCTCCTTGCTTTTTAGTTATTTGAAACTAATTTAAACCATTCGGAGCGACGAGGGCGTCGCTCCCTACCAGTAAATAAAATATTTTGGGGTTACGTCGAGGCCGCAGCAATATAAAATTATTCGATGTTAAGATTATGCGGGCGACCAAAGGTCGGCGGGACAATTTTTTTACCTATTGTCAATTGTCCATTGTCAATCGTCAATTATCGATCTCTGCTGTAGTTTGGGGCTTCTTTTGTTATTTGAACATTGTGGGGGTGGTTTTCAAATAATGTAGCTTGGGAGATTTTAATGAATTTAGCTTTGTTTTGTAGCTCTTCTACATCTTTTGCTCCTACATAACCCATTCCAGATTTTAATCCGCCCATTAATTGGTATACTACATCTCCTACTGGCCCTCTAAATGGTACTCTTCCTTCTACTCCTTCTGGAACATATTTTTTTGTTCCTTCTTGGAAGTATCTATCTTTGCTTCCTGAATCCATGGCGCCCATGGAACCCATTCCTCTATAAACTTTAAATCTTCTTCCTTCAAATAGTTCTTCTTCTCCAGGACTTTCATGAGTTCCTGCAAATAGGGATCCAATCATAATAACATTAGCTCCTGCTGCAATGGCCTTTGTTATATCTCCAGAGTATTTAATTCCTCCATCTGCAATTACTGGTATGCCATATGTTTTTGCTGCTTCCGAACAGTTTATTACTGCTGTTATTTGGGGTACTCCAATCCCTGTAACAATTCTAGTAGTACATATAGAACCAGGTCCTATACCAACTTTAATTGCATCTGCTCCAGCTTTTATTAAGTCAACTGTTGCTTCTCCAGTAGCTACATTACCAGCTATTACATCTATATGTGGGTATTCTCTCTTAATCAATTTTACAGCTTCAATTACACCTTTTGAGTGGCCATGAGCTGTATCTAGTACAATAACATCAACTTTGGATTTAACTAGAGCTTGGACCCTTTCAAGCATGTCACCAGTTACTCCTACAGCAGCTCCTACTAATAATCTGCCTCCACTATCTTTTGCTGAGTTTGGATATTGAATAGATTTTTCAATATCTTTTATTGTAATTAGTCCTACTAGTTTATAATCATCATCTACTAAAGGCAATTTTTCAATTTTATATGTTTTTAATATTTCCAAGGCTTCATCCATGGTTATATCCATATCTGCAGTTATTAGGTTTTCCTTTGTCATTACACTATCTATTTTCTTTGATACTTCTTTTTCAAATCTTATATCTCTATTTGTTATAATTCCTACTAGTTTTCCTGTTTCATCAGTAATTGGAACTCCTGATATTCTATATCTTTCCATTAGTTCAAGTGCGTCATTAACTATATGGTCTCGAGATAAAAAGAATGGATCTGTTATAACTCCATGTTCTG
>CAYZDC010000174.1:2518-2892 GCA_964477045.1 uncultured Tissierellaceae bacterium
TGCTTGCTTTTGAATGCTCATGTTTTTGTGGATAATTCCAATTCCACCTTCTCTTGCCATGGATATTGCCATTTTTGATTCTGTTACCGTATCCATTCCAGCACTCATTAGAGGTATGTTTAGTTTTATTTTTTTAGTTAAATAGGTATTAGTATTTGTTTCTCTAGGTAATACCTCTGACTTACCAGGTAATAGCAGTACATCATCAAATGTTAATCCTTCTCCTACAAATTCCAAATTTATTCCTCCTCTTATTTTTTCTCAATATATTAAAAGTATTGTCTAATTATTTTCCTATTAACGTACCAAATATATGAGTTTTTGTCAAGAAATAAACAAAAATGATCAAAGGGGTCTGACCCCTTTGATCATTA
>CAYZDC010000175.1:0-2873 GCA_964477045.1 uncultured Tissierellaceae bacterium
ATCTAATGATATGTCTTTTTTGTATTTATTAGACAAATTTCCGAATAAAGTATAAAATATAATGGACAATAGATTGAAAAGGAGTATTTTATGAAAAATAAGATAATAGTTATAGGTGGAGGAGCAGCTGGTATGATGGCTGCCATAGTTGCTGCTAGCAATGGTGGAGATGTTACGATCTTAGAAAGAAATGATAGAGTAGGTAAAAAACTTTTAGCTACAGGTAATGGAAGATGCAATTATACTAATGTACATCTTAATATAAATAATTATCATGGAAAAGACTATAAATTTGCAGAGTGGGCTTTGTCTAGTTTTGATGAAAAAGCCACTATAGATTATTTTGAAAAAATGGGAATTACTCCTGCAGTAGAAGATAATGGAAAGACATACCCACTTTCTTTTCAAAGTTCTTCTATGCTTGATGTTTT
The DNA here is from genome assembly GCA_964477045.1 of uncultured Tissierellaceae bacterium. Taxonomy (GTDB): domain Bacteria; phylum Bacillota; class Clostridia; order Tissierellales; family Tissierellaceae; genus CAYZDC01. Next base: position 432 of record CAYZDC010000175.1, read on the forward strand.
ACGATACGAAATAGAAGACAAGCAAATCTCTTTAATCACTGATGCCTATGTAGTAGATATTAAGAAGCAGAAGAATTTTGTTTTGAAATTAAAAGATGGTAGAGTATTTGAAGCTGATAAAGTGATCTTAGCCACAGGGGGAATGGCCATGCCTGTAAGTGGTTCAGATGGTAATGGGTATTCTTTAGCTAAATCATTTGGACACAGCTTAATAGATATACATCCAGGTATTGTTCAATTAAATCTAGAAGGAAATTTTTTCAAACAAATAAATGGAGTTAAAGTTATTGGTGTAGCTAAACTATATTCTAAAGACAAGCTAATATTAGAAGATAGGGGAGATATATTATTTACTAATTATGGCATATCAGGGCCACCAATTTTACAAATTAGTAGAACTGCTTTAGAATATTTAAAAGATGGAAAAAATATCCAATTAAGAATAGAGATTATTCACACTAAGACCAAAGAGGAATTGGAGACTTATTTATATGAAAGATTTAACAATAGCCCAAATAAAAGTATTCAGGAATCTTTAATTGGTTTAATTAATAAAAGATTAATATTACCAATTATCAAAGAATTAAATTTAGACAAAGATAAAATTGTTCAAGATCTAAACAAAGAAGAGGTTAGTAAAATAGCTAATATCTTAACCAATTGGTGTTTTAAAATAACAGGAAGCCAATCATGGGGGCAGGCTCAAGTCACTGCCGGTGGTATTTCAACAAAAGAAATCAATAATGAAACTATGGAATCAAAATTAATAAAAGGACTCTATTTAGTAGGAGAATTAGTAGATATAGATGGAGACTGTGGAGGTTATAATTTACAATGGGCATGGTCTTCAGCATATGCTGCTGGGATAAATTCTGCAAAATAATTTAGGAAAATATGGAGGATATAATGATTTCTATAAATAGGAAGCTAAAAGCTCTTGAGGGGCAAAATAAAAGAATAAGAGTTGGAGTTGTAGGTGCAGGATTAATGGGTACTGGATTAGTGACTCAGATGTCCCTAATGAAAGGAATAACTCCATCTATATTAGTGGATAGAACAGAAGAAAAAGCAGTAAAAGCATTTATATCTGCTGGTATTTCAAAAGATGAGATAATAGTAGCTAGATCCTTAGATGAAATTAACTATGGAATGGAACAAGGCAAATATATAGTAAGTTCAAACATTGAATATGCTTCTCAGGCAAATTTAGTAGATGTTGTAGTAGATGCTACAGGTAGACCAGATGTTGGTGCTCAAATAGCTATGAATTCTATAAAGAACAAAAAGCATATAGTAATGTTAAACATAGAAGCAGATGCTACGATTGGGCATATACTAAGTAAATATGCCACAGAAGCAGGGGTTGTATATACTGGGTCTGCAGGAGATGAACCTGGAGCTGTAAAAGAATTATATGATTTTGCTGACATGCTTGGTTTTAATATCTTAGCCCTATGTAAGGGTAAAAACAATCCTTTAGACTTTGCTATTACACCAGATAAATTAATGGAAAGAGCTAGTATGTCTAAACTTAATCCTCGTATGTTGACTTCTTTTATAGATGGAACTAATACCATGATTGAAATGTCCGTGGTTGCCAATGCAACCGGATTTATACCTGATATTAGAGGATGCCATGGACCAGATGCAGAATTGAAGACTCTTACACAAATATTTAGCTTAAAATCTGAAGGTGGTATATTAAATCAATATGGGATTGTAGACTTTGTAAAGGGAGTAGCACCTGGAGTATTTGCCATAATTTCCTCTGACAAACCTATAGTTAATGAACAAATGAGGTTTCTAAAAATGGGGGATGGACCAAACTATGTATTATATAGACCTTATCATTTAACAAGTTTAGAAACACCAATATCAGTTGCAAGAGCTTATTTTGATAAAATTCCAACAATAGCTCCATTAAATAAAAAACCTAGTTCAGAAGTTATAACAATAGCAAAAAAAGATTTAAAAGCTGGAGAAACTTTAGATAGTATTGGTGGCTATACGGTTTATGGTAGTCTAGAAACTTATGATAAGGCAAAGGCAGAAAATTTAGTCCCAATAGGTCTAATAAATGAAAATACAATAGTTGTAAAAGATAAGAAAATGGGAGACACTATTAGTTACGAAGATATAAAATTAGACAATAGTTATATTTGTAAGTTAAGAAGAGAACAAGATAGTTTATTTCGATAATGCTTGACAAATAGACCTTTAATTAGTATATTAATAAATAAGTGAAAATTTTAGCAGAGATAGGGAAATTGTAAATTAATGTTGTCTTAGAGAGATAATCAATGGTGAAAGATTATTACATCATAATTTATGAAAAATCACCCTTGAGCTTGATACCTGAAAGGAGTAAGGTATTACGTATAAGACGTTATCTTATTTAAGTGACAAGAGAAATCTTGTAATTTGGGTGGTACCGCGGAAATT
>CAYZDC010000176.1:0-2848 GCA_964477045.1 uncultured Tissierellaceae bacterium
TTTAATACTTCTGCAGTTTTATCAAATACGTCATTAATATCTTTTTCAATCTGGGGCATTACTTTATCAAGCTTCGTTTTTATAACATCACGATCACGATAAGTTCTTTTAATTGTATCTAGTACAGAAGCAAAACTGTCGCTACCTACTTCTATAATATAATCACTTAGCCCTATATCTTGCATTAATTCATCATATTTATGAGACCATCCAATCACTCCAACTGGTGTTCGCATAGATAGAGCTGCAACTAAACTATGGTATCTACTTGCAACTAAAAAATCAGATTTTCCAATAACAGCTTTTACATTGGCGGCTGATTCAGCTTCATTAAGTATCCCTATTCTATTTGAATTATTTGTTAGTTCCTTTAATAACATACACAACTCCATATCATTTTTTCTATTAAAAGAAGCTTCATGAGGTATTAAAACAATATTCAAATCGGTATTATTTAAAAAGTAATTAATAACACCTGAAATATTTTGGATATATTCATTGTTTTCATTTTCACCTTTTGTTCTCCTGTATATCTGCATATTTGGAGTAATTGTTATAAAGTTGCTTTCCTGATTTTCAAAATCTAGTTGTCTTAAAACTTTATCAGCAGCCTCTTCGTAATTCTCCACCTCAAACAAAAATGCAATATCTTTAGATAAATGAAGCTTTGATTCATCAACACAACCAGAGTCAATTAAGTAACTACTACTTATTCTTTCTCTAACATATATTAAATCAGCCATTCCTAACATCTTTTTAGTATAGCTTCGATTTTTTTTAAAATTGAAAGGACCCCAAGATTGTGGTAAGAAAATAATTTTATTTCGTGATAAGTTGGCTATTAAATAATTTAACCATCGTCCACGACCCGAGTTTGCTCCAAACTGATCACTTGATGCAAACCCAGCAATATCAACAACAGCATCGGTTACACGAAATTTATTTATAACTTTATTTTCTGATGAAACTTTTATTTTTTTCCTATTGAATTGAGATATTAAAATATCTTTAAGTAGCAACCAGTACCGAACAAGACGCTTACCTTTATGAGGATAAAGTATATTAAATCCAATTTCTTTGTACTTTTTTTCATTTTTCGGATTAACTGGCTGTATCCAAAATCTTGCATTAGGAATTCTTTTCTGAATCTGATTCTTGGTAACAAGCATCATTGCTTCAGCACCTTTTCCGATGAAGTTACCTCCAATAATATAAATATCTATATGCTTCATTGTTAATTAATTATGTTCATTTATTAAATTTAAATAGTAAAGGTTTTATAATAGACAAATTATCAATTTTCGCAAAATAGCTCCAAATTAAATATGTTATACCATAAGCAATTACTGCAACAATCAAAGAAAAGATACTATTCAACTGCAGAGTAACAACAACTATATGGCGAATAATATAAAGTAATATTATTGATGGGATAAGTATTTTTGCAATTAGTTTTAAAGGAAAAAGATCTAATAAAGAAATATTATAACTTCGTGAAATAAATATCAGCAATGCTAAAATTCTACCAATTTGACAGATTACAGACACTGCTGTTACAGCATAAGGTGATTGAAATAATTGTATGGCAACATACTCAAAAATAACTAGCAGAATTGCACTATACATATGAACATTAGCATAATACCTCGTTGCTCCCATAGCTATAATTAAAGGACCATAGCTTATCATAGTAAATAAATTCACCACTAACTTAATCCGAAAGTAAATACTTGAGTTTTCGTAAATACCACTGTACAATAACACCATAATAAAATCTGCGAAAAACCAAAAGAAAATGACAAGTGGGTAAAGTAGTTTGACGGATTTTTCAAATACACTAGTCCACAATGGCAAAGTAACAGTTTTAAAATCAGCCTCCTCATGTATATGTTTTGAAAATATTGGTCCTAATACAGTAGCACCTGCACCTATTACCATTCCAATAAAAGGTAATTGCATTGATCCATTTGAGAACTCAGCAAAAACCTCATTACCAAAAAAACGACTTATAAAAAACTGATCTGACGAGCTAATAATCATACCCCAAAGACTAGCATAGAGCAAAGGAAATGAAAATCGAAAAATCTCTTTATAGCTTATATTACACTTATCATTAGCCTCATGACGAACAGGTAGAAACTTAAAGTATATAGCTACAGCAAATGTGAGTGCAGAAGCTGCTACAAAGCCAATTATTGCGTGTATATATGTTCCTTTAAATATTACAACAGGCAAAACAACACACAACAGCATTAATATTCGAGAAGTTATTGTATAAATTGTAATAAATTGTGTCTTACGATAGGTAGCTAAAATACTCTCCAATCCCATGGTGGGTAACATTAGAAATGGAACAGGTGAGAAAATTCTAATGGCAAGTTCTAAATCAGGGTTATTCAAAAACACTGCTATTTGACCTGAAAAAACAAAAAGTAAAACTGAGAAAAAGCCTCCTAACCAATAAAACAAGTTTGTAATTTTTGAAATGAGGTTTTTGGCTTCATTTAATGGAACTCTTGGTAAATAATAAGAAAAAGCTTTAGGTAAACCTAAGGTGAAAACTGTTAGAAAAGTGCTATATACATATAGTACTTGTTTATAAGTTCCGTAGTCTCCTTTATCAAAGTAGCGGCTCAATATCATCGAGCTTACCATTGCAAAACCAAAAGAAAACAAACTTCCTAGTCCAACCCATAAAGCTTGTTGTGTATTACTTGTTTTATTATTCATATATTCATTTTGCCGGATACTATTTTTTATAATTTAGCATCCACTCCATCCCCCAATACTCCCTTCACATCATAAACCACACTCAAGTCTTTCTTAAGAGAATTGAGATTTATGTTTA
>CAYZDC010000177.1:0-2817 GCA_964477045.1 uncultured Tissierellaceae bacterium
ATTGAGATTTGCATCTATTTCTATTTGAAGCATTCCTTTATCTGATTTTCTATTAGTCCATTTTTTTTCGGGTTCTTTTATTTGCATTTTTTTGTTAAACGGAAGTCTAGTTTTCGGATCTATATACCTACTCTCTAAGAAATGAATAATACTTTCCAATGAGTTAAGCTCTCCATCATATTTACTTTCATTTACCAAAACAGCATATTCATTTCTACCATCTATCTTTAGTGCTAAAACAATTTCATCAAAAAATGCATGTTTAAAAAGTAAGGTTTCATCCTTTCTATCAATTAACAAACTCTGATTACCTAAATACTCCCATTTAGCTCTCTCTACTTTTCCATCTTTAGATAACAACAAATCATTGTTTGCTCTAAAGATATAAACAGTTTTCCCCAAATGACATTCATTCAACAAAACCCAATGTTGATTTTCCAAAAGAGTAAGATGATCTAATTTCTTAGAATACTGCTGAAGTTTAGGTATCAAGTCTAATAAAAACTCTTTCATAATAAATGTATTTCTTTATAATAAAAACGCTCGTAATTTAAACAGACAATGTACAATCTCATCCTAGTTCGCGCTGATTTAGTTGCAACCCGCACGAGTTCTTGCGAAAACTCTTACTGCTTCTCAACACAAAAATACAAGCCGGTGCACATCCCCATTATTATAAAAACCTCATAAAATCATTTTAGAGAGACAGATGTTTTAGTGTAAAACATTATTCCCTGCAACCTTTATTTTCTCAGGGAAGTATTTAATCAAAGCTAACTTGGCTTCACTGTTGCTTTGAAGCAACTTTATACTTCTCTCTGTAAAATCAGATATATTAAAATGTTTACAAGCAATCTTTCGAATTCCCTTATTGTTAATGGATACCAAAATACTATCATAATCTAAATCATCTATCATTTTATTGATTTCTGAAATTCGATTATTATACCAATCATTTATTGATATTTTGTCTAAAAATTGTTGATAATTACTTTCTAGTTGAGCTAAATCATTTCCTTTAGATACATCACTATCCGTGAAATAATAATTAATTTTTGTACTTACATAATTCGAAACTTGTATCTCTTTTAATTTATCTAATTCTTTTATGACATCTGTTTTTATTAGTTCAACATTCACTTCATCTATTAAAATTTGTTTTGCGAGTATTTTTAAAAATTCTGTGTCTAATAACAGATTTTCAACTTCTGCTACTTTGAATGAAAAAATATCATATTCTTCAAGTTTCACAAGTCTAGTTGCATCGTGGTGGTCAGAATCTATAAGCCCATAAGCTTTAGTGTTTATATTTTGCAATTTATTAAAAGCCTTAGTATGATTAATAACATCAAAACAAGTACCAACAGGCATTATAGTTAATTCAGGAAAAAGAATTGAGTAAACTCTTTCATCGATACTTCCTTTAACTCCTTCACAGAAGAGTATATTCTTTCTACTCCCTAATAGTTCAAAAAGCAATGTTTCTGGAATCTCATCAGTTGGAATATCTTTAATTTCCCAACTATCAGGATAAGTAAAAGATTTTATCCATATTTTTTTAGCTGTCGTTCTGCTAGTTGCAAAGTCTAAATCATGAGTAAGATATATAAAAAGACAGTCATTTCTCTCAACTTCTAATATATCCCATAGTTTCTTGAGAATAGTTTTATGTAAATACATTTCAGGTTCATCAACGACTATAAAACCATTTGGTGGTGCTTGTAAGACTTGACCAATTAAGTAAAGCATAACTTTTTCTCCATCACTCATTTGTATTGCAGGATATGACCTCCCATCATTTGATTTTGCTGTTATATTTATACCATCATCACAATGGATATTTCTATGTTCAATCAATGAATTCCAGATCTCAAAAGTAACATCCAAGTTGGTTTGAGTTGGACCTTTGATTTGTAACCCTTGTGAAGCTAACTTAAGTGATTCTTTTCTATAACTGTTTCCTGCTGAAATATTATCTGAAAGTAAGTTTTTAAGCACAACTCCAAACTCTTGTTGTAAGTAGTTGAATTCTCTTTCATTTTTATTGGACTTATCTCTTATTTGCGATTGTTTTAATTCATTTGCTGTTGTTGCTGGATTAGAAATTGCATTGAAATTAGGGACTAATAAAATTCTTTGAGCGGAAATAACTACACCATTATTTTGCAAATAGTTTTTAAATTTATTTGACAAAGTTGTTTTACCACTTCCATTTGCACCAATTGCCACAACATTACTACTGAAATAACCGATTTTATCAAAAAAATCAATATTAAATTCAATTTGTGAGTATTGTGTTGAGAAGTTATTATAATTATTCTCAATTTGTTGTTTAATTGATTCTTTCCAATATTGGTCCTGACGATTAATAATACTTGTGTCTTTATATCCTCTAAGTACTAAACTGGAAAGAATGACATCCATATTAGATTTGAATTGATTTAAATAATTAATTTTCAAATCTCCTGTCTCTGCTTTTTCTTCAAGCTTTTTGGTAAGGGCGATTATTTTGTCTAATATATTCAAAGTAGATTCAGAACAACCTACTTCATAAGCACCTTGTCTATCAACATTTAGATTTCCTCTCGCATGTTGGATATATGTTAGAAAATCTTCTAATTCTTTACTCATAGTTTTTTTGAAATTATTGGATACACAATTTATATACCAATCAAATTAAAATTCCTTACATTAATACAATTCAAGTTCTATATACACGTTTCCATAAGTTACGTGTTTTTTGAATATAAAACTCACCTCATCCAAATATACAAAAAACACTAATATAACACTAATAAATGTTACAACATCTCGCTT
>CAYZDC010000178.1:0-2801 GCA_964477045.1 uncultured Tissierellaceae bacterium
GAAATAGACCATCCAATATCAGGTACACTAAAAGTAACAGGAATACCAATAAAGCTAGCGAAACCCCTGGAGAATACGTATGACTTCTCCACTTTTAGGTCAACATACAGAAGAAATATTGAAAGAGCTATTAAATTATGATGATGAAAAACTCGATGAGTTAAGAAGAGAAAATATATTTTAAATTATAAAAAAATAGAAAATCCCTATAAAGTCTTGCGACTAAATAGGGATTTATTATTAAAGTATTGGTGGTTTGTGATACTTAGTTGCTTGTTCAAACCCATATGCAATTTCAAATAGTGTTGGTTCGCTCCATTCTCTAGCTAAGAATTCTATACCTACAGGAATTCCTATAGGGGCAGTCTCTGTTGCCTTTGTGAAACCACCTGGAAGAACAACAGAAGGAAATCCGGTAACAGAGCCTAATACTCCATTCCTATCTACTTGAGCTTCGCCTACTTTAACTACTGGTCGTTTTTGATGAGGGTAAACTATGGCATCTAAATTATACTTAGCCATTACTTCAACTAATAAGGTTCTAACTTCTAAAGGTTTCACCATGCGAGTATTATAAACATCTGTCCCTTTATCAAGCGTATTGGCAAAAAGAATATTTTCTTTAATCACTTCATGGAATTTACGGGAATCTATAACATCTTGTAATGAGTGTACATTAGATTTGGAACCTAAGTTTTTAGGTATCCACTTAAATCGGATTTTGGGAATACTTTGATTTTATCAATGATAGATACTTCATTAGGATTATCCATGTCATAATGAAAATAATCAAAATTAGCAAAGAACTAATTAGCAAAAGCTACATTTTCTTTAATATGATACTTAAATGAGGAGATATTTGAAGGACTGAATGATAACACAGGATTTGAATTCTTAAATAAATGAACAATCCTAGAGTATGAACTTTTCATAAATATAAACATTCAAAGATAAATTCAAAAAGGGTATTGATATATGGGAGTAAAAGCCTAGGTAATACAGCATGGGTTTTACCGCAAGATGGGCACTTTACACGAAGAATATCTGTGCCTATGAAGCATACCCCTGTATCCACATAATTTACAACTATATATAGGTGAAATATAAATTTCTTTTTCTAAATTTAAAATACTTAGTCAGATTGTCTAATTTGGATATGCTACTAAGGGTGAAATAAATTGACTTATTGGGAAGGAATTAGGCTAGGGTAATTTGCGTTATAACACTTATGGGCCATGGATAAGATTCTGATACAGTGAGGAATTTATGTATAGTTTACAAAACAGCATGATTGTGCATTTTCAGGAGATTGTATAAAGATTTACTCTTTGATGGTCGAACAACTATCTTGTGTCAACCGTTTTTAAAAATGTCCCATAATGTTTAAATTATAAGCACTAGCTTTTGAAGCTGGTGCTTTGCCTTTCAGCATTAACTTTTTATACAATGTATAGTTTTATGGGTATTCTTAATACACCTTTAAAACAATTATATTTTTTAGGTGGAAAATATGGATATATTTATTGAACTCTAAATGTTATGCAGATAATCCATTTCTATGTGCTTGTTTCTTCAAAAACTTCTCAAAAGAATCTTGTTTCCAAGGATGACTCATTGGTGGAACATATCTCTTCTTTGGCTTATCTGATGGTGCATCAAAGTCGAAGTTTTTAGATTTATGTTCATGTTTTGGAATTTCATCTAAAGCATAAACCTTTTCACCTACACAGAAGAATAGTTCCTTGTTAAAAGCTTTTATTACCATTCCAGAAGTACCTTTATGATAATATACAGGATGTCCATTTTGATCTATTGGTTTGAAATACTTGGTTTCAAATTTAATGCAATGTCCATTATCTATCTTACGTTTAGTTATTATTGCTAAGGTGAGATTTATTTTTTCTTCATTTGGTTGCATTTCAAATACAGATTTGATATTATCAATACACAAAGAAAACTTAGCATTATATTCTTTTATGAAAGAGTTTAAGAATGTATTTGCTTCTTCTATAGTAGTTATACCAGCAAGTCTTAATTCAATTGGCAAGCGTGACTGTAATGTCTGAAACATTCTCTCTACGCGACCCTTGGCTTGAGGTACACTACTAGTTCTAATCTCGATTCCTAATTGCTTGCAGGCGTAACCGAATTGAGTAAAAGTATCCTCTTCCACCGAAGGGGATTTTTTTTGTTTATATTCGAAAACAGTACGTCTATCTGTAAAAAACATGTAAGGAATACCATAGTTTTTAAGTATTTGATCAAGTACATTGTAATATCCATTAAGTGTTTCCTGGTGGTCAAAATATGCTGCTACAATGGAACCTGTTGCATCATCAACAGCTATATGCAGTTGAGATTTGTCACTACCAAACCAATTGTGAAGAGATGCATCCATTTGAATCATTTCACCAGCATAAGCACAACGGGGTCTTCTTGGATGTGCATCTTCAATAGCTAAAATATTATCCATAATCTTTGCAACTTCCTTTTTTGAAGTTGTAGATTTTTTCCGTTCTTCCAACTGTTTTTTAATTCTCTTTTTAGTAATTCGATTTGCCTTAGGTGAAAGTATAAATTCTTGCATAAGGATTGAATTAACAGTACTTGGAGAAATATTAATGTTCTCATACTTAGTAAGCAGTTCAGAGTAATGTGTAAAATTTGCACCCCAGTACTTAGTACGATAAAGATCTAGAATCAATTGTTTTGTTTCTTGTTCAATTGAATGGGAAGGCTTACGGCCTTTGTTACCATGAATAAAATGAGCTTTACCTTCTTTAATATATCCTTGAATCATT
>CAYZDC010000179.1:0-2743 GCA_964477045.1 uncultured Tissierellaceae bacterium
CAGTACCAGAATTAGGAATATATCTCAATTCTGGATCTCTTGTTAATCTTCCAATTAATACAACATTATTCATAATTTCACCATCCCTTAGATATTATTTATCTTCTCTAATGATCATGTGCCTCATAATGCTGTCAGAAATTCTAGCAACCCTATCTATTTCTGTGATAACTTCAGGCGTTGCCTCAAAGTGTATTAATACATAGTAACCTTCTGCTATGTCATCGATAAGATATGCAAGTTTTCTAATTCCCCATTCATCAACATTTGAAATGGATCCATCTGCCTCTATAATCTTTTTAAATCTATCTAACAACTGAACTCTCTTCTCTTCTTCTTGAGTTGGCAAAAAGATAAAAACTAATTCATATTTTCTCATTTATACTTCACCTCCTTATGGACTATCGGCTCTATACATATTATAGAGCAAGGAATTACTAAAGTAGTATATCATCTACAGGTGAGTTTTACAAGTAAAAAGTTTTAAATCATCCTTATTTTAATTCATTTTTAATTACAGTAGCCAGTCTTTTAATTCCTTCTTTTATCTTTTCTTCACTCATACTAGAAAAATTTAACCTGGCAGTGTTTTCATGACCTCCATTAGGGAAAAATAATCCTCCTGGTACAAAGGCCACATTTTGTTCCATTGCCTTTAGGGCTAGGTCTCTGGCATTTATATATTCTGGAAATATAAGCCATGTAAATAATCCACCATTTGGATAATTATAAGAGACTTCCTTTGGAAAATACTCTACAATAGCATTCATCATAACATCTCTTCTTTTTTTATAAACACTTTTTATCTTTTCAATATGAGCATCTAAATCATAGACTTCTATATACTTGGCCAACTCCATTTGACCAATAGTACTACATTGCAGATCTGAAATTTGTTTAATAGAAATTAGTCTCTGTATAACTTCAGCACTGGCCACTACCCAGCCTAGTCTCATACCAGGACAAAATAGTTTTGAAAAAGTACCTAAGAATATGACTCTTTCCTCTGTATCATAATGCATAACAGCCGGGGTCACTTCTCCTTCAAATACTAATTCTCCATAGGGACTATCTTCAATAATATAAACATCATACTTATTAGCTAACTGGATAAGCATTTTTCTTCTTTCCACACTCCATGTTCTACCAGATGGATTTTGAAAATCAGGTATTACATAAATAAATTTTACATTATCATAATTCTTTAAAGCAGCTTCTAAATCTTCCATATCCATTCCATCTTTATCTGTTTTAATTTCAACAAATTTTGGACTATAAAAATCATATGCATCAATGGCTCCTAAATATGTAGGACTTTCACATAGTATTACATCATCTTTATCAATAAACATTCTTCCTGTAAAATCCAATCCTTGTTGAGACCCATTAGTTACTAATATATTATCAGCCATTACATTTACATGAACTTTTTTCATTCTATGACCTATGGCTTCTCTTAAGGGTAGATATCCTTGTGCAGGTCCATATTGTAAGGCCTTTGATCCTTGTGTTTGTAAGACTTCTTTAGCTACTGCAATAAGCTCCTCAATTGGAAATAATTCTGAAGCAGGAAGCCCACCTGCAAAAGAAATAATGTCTGACCTTTGTGCTAATTTTAATAACTCTCCAATTTCTGAAGGTTTAATATTATTCATTCTTTTAGCATATTTTGATTCCATACAAATCCTCCTCCTGAAAACCTTTTCCTATACTCCTATCTTACTATTTTACCTTAAGTTTGTCTAATACTATTAAAAAAATATTGATCAAAGGGGTCAGACCCCTTTGATCAATATTGAGTTAATATTTATTATTTTGCTAAGTTGTAGATATTTATTACATCTTGTTTATCTAACTTTTTAAAACTGCCTAATACACTTCCTCTAGTGGCTTTTTCTGACATTAGTTCAAAATTATCAGTTGGTATATTAGCTTCTGATAAAGTGGTAGGAACGCCTATTGCTTTTAAGAAGTGTTTAAATTCTTCTATTCCTTCCAATGCTATTTGCTCTTTTGTTTTTCCTGCCACTTTTACATTAAATACATTTGTGGCAAATTGAACAAATCTATTTATATTTTCTTTGTATACATAAGTCATCCAAGCAGGAAATATTATCCCCAATGTTATTCCATGGGTAGTACCATAAAAAGCACTTAGTTCATGGCCAATATCATGACTTGCCCAGTCATCATCTCTTCCTAAACCCAGTAATCCATTATGTGCTATGGTTCCTGCTAACATTATCTCAGCTCTAGCCTCATAATTGTCTGGATCTTCCTTTAAGATATAGGCATTCTTTATAACACTTTTCATAGTTCCTTCGGCTAAATGGTCTATTAGGTCTACATTTGGTGTATTTGTGAAATACCTTTCAAATACATGGCTTAAAATATCCATAACACCTGCAAAAGTTTGTTTCTCAGGCAGTGTCATAGTAATTTCAGGATCTAATATAGCAAATATAGGCCTTATAATATTATGATTTACAGCTAATTTATCTGGCCCTTCTACCTTAGTTATTACTGATCCTATACTCATTTCACTTCCTGTGGCAGGTATGGTTAATATAACTCCTACTGGCAAGCTATCTTCCACATTTGCCCTTCCTAAAAAGAAATCCCATACATCTCCCTGGTACTTTGCCCCTATGCCTATAGCCTTGGCAGAATCGATTACACTGCCACCACCTACAGCTAATATTAAGTCTATATTTTCCTCTTTACAGATCTTTACACCTTCGTA
>CAYZDC010000180.1:0-2721 GCA_964477045.1 uncultured Tissierellaceae bacterium
TGGAGCACGGACTTTCCTCATGCCTAAGCACGCGACCAAACAACTTACTCTAACATATATAAATATATCACATTTATGGGAATAAAGCAAAGAAATCCCTTCCTATTCTTCTATCCCTTTGTAATAAAGAAACCTTCCGCAGGATTGACAATAAACTATATCCGCTTTCTTTTTTATTATATCAATTTGATAGGTTGGAATGCGCATATTACAACCAGTACAAATACTATCTTTAACTTCTACAATAGCCATTTGCCTTGTATCTCTTAAAACATTAAATCTGTTTAGTAGTTTTAAATCTATTTTACTTTGAACTAGATCTAGTTCTTTTTGTCTTTGCTTAATTTCATTTTCTATTTTAGTTAATTGGACTTTATTTCCTTTTTTCAATTGTTTTAGCTCTTTAAGTATGGAAGTTAACCCTATATTTAACCGCTTCTTTTCTAATTCTAATTTTTCTATTTCATCCATTAACGTTAAGATGCTGAATTCAATATTATCTATCAGTGATTTTAGATTTTCTTTTTCACTATTTAAATAATCTAGTTGTTTTAAATCAGTGACTACTCCACCATATAATTCTTTTCTCATTTCTCCTATTTTATAGTTATACTCCTTTAATAATTTATCCTGTTTTTTTAATAATGCTTCATCTTTACTTTGCTTACTTTCAATTTCTTCTAAAGTTTTTTCTAGATCAATCACACTTTTACTCAGTCCTTCAATATTCTTATTATTGTTAATGTGATTATATTCTCCTATCCATTTTTCTAAAACTGTTTTTTTGTCTTCCAATTCCCATAATAATTCTAATTGGTTCATACTTTACCTCCTAAATTTTAAATAATTTCATAAGGTATGCTAGATTCATCTATTACTTCTAAGTGAATTGAACTTTTTAAATTATTATTTAAATATTCTTTTATAACTGGCAATATTATTTTTTCCGTATTATAATGCCCTGCATCGATTATGGCTAATCCTAATTCAAAGGCACCCTGGGCATCATGATATTTAATATCTCCTGTTATATAGACTTGTGCCCCCTGTAAATGTGCATCTAGGATAAAGTCCCCACCACTTCCACCACATACAGCTATTTTAGTCACAGATTTAGGTATATGTCCATAAATTATTAGAGAGTCTGTAGTTAATTCTTTTTTTATTAAATTTACTAGATGAGATTTACTACTACTATTTATTTCTCCTATTTGTCCATAGCCATGTGAATGTTTTTCATCTTCATAAATCATCTTTATAGGTCTAGTATTGAACATTTGTAATTTATTGGCCAAGGTATGACTAACTCCATTGTGTGCAAGATCTAAGTTTGAGTGAGCATTATATACTACAATGTTGTTCTTGATTAGGTCTAATAAAAGATTTTCTTTGTGATTTTCAGCTGTAATTTTATTTAATGGTTTAAAAATTAGTGGATGATGACTTATAATCATTTCATAATTTTCTTCTATGGCCTTATCTAAAACTTTTCTATCTAAGTCTAGAGCAATTAGTATTTTGTTTATTGGAGCATTCTCATCTCCTACTTGAAATCCTGTGTTGTCCCAAGTGTCAATTAATTCTGGTTTAGCCCATTTATTCATAATATGGATCACTTCTTTAGCTTTTAAGATTTTCCCTCACTCCTTTATAGTCCTGGATTAATTTGTTTAACTCTCTATATCTTTTTTGACTCTTTTCTGTAGGTATGTTTTTTAAATCATCTCTTATTGCCTCTGCGCTAGATATTTTAAAATCTAGATAGTCTCCAAGAACAGGATGATTCTTTTTAACCAATATAGGGCTTATTTCATAATCTATATTTGCATTTACTTTGCTCCTGCCTTTTTTAGCATATATTATTTCATAGTATTTGTTTTCTTCATAAATTAATTCTTCATCTATAATTTGGAATTTATTATTTACTAAGTACTCCCTTAACTCTTTTGCTGCTATCATAGGTTGAAGTATAAAGTGGGTTATGGAATCTGTTTTCTCTAAATCCTTTTGCAAGATATCTCTAATAAGTAACCCTCCCATTCCCGCTATAATTACTGTATCTATCTCATTAGTTTTAATAGGTTCTAAGCCATTTCCTAATCTAGTTTCAACATATTTTTCATAATTAAGTTGTTTTACATATTCAATTATTTTCTTTAAAGATCCCTTACTAATATCTGTTCCTATAACTTTATTACATATGCCCCTATAAATTAAGTATGCAGGTATATAACCGTGGTCAGTACCAATGTCAGCTACTACGGAGCCTTTTGGAACAAAATCTGCTATTGCTTTTAATCTGTTGGATAATTTCATAAACTACCTCCCAATTATAGATAAACATAAAGATTCGCCAAGGCGAATCTTTATTCTAAAAAATCTTTTAATTTTTTACTTCTACTTGGATGTCTTAATTTTCTAAGAGCTTTAGCTTCGATTTGTCTAATTCTCTCTCTAGTTACTTCAAATTCTTTACCTACTTCTTCAAGAGTTCTAGCTCTTCCATCATCTAAGCCAAATCTAAGTCTTAAAACTTTTTGCTCTCTAGGAGTTAAGGTTTCTAATACTTCTATTAATTGCTCTCGTAACATTGTAAAAGTAGCAGCATCTGCTGGTGCTATTACATCATCATCTGGTATAAAGTCACCTAAATGACTATCTTCTTCTTCACCAATAGGTGTTTCTAAAGAAACTGGTTCTTGAGCAATTTTCATTATTTCT
>CAYZDC010000181.1:0-2707 GCA_964477045.1 uncultured Tissierellaceae bacterium
TTTTGTCAAGAAATAAACAAAAATGATCAAAGGGGTCTGACCCCTTTGATCATTAAATTTGGTCTGCTATAACTTCATATGCATGAAGTATATTTAATTTATTTTTGCCCTCTCCAAGGACTAACTCACCTTTATATTTTTCGTTTTCCTCTGTGCCCACTTTTTCGTTGGTCCATTTTACATTGCCACTTAAATTGTCCTCTTCACTTAAAATAGTACTAACCATCATATCTAAGTCCTTATCTAATCTAAGTTTTACCCTATCTACACTATCTATTATCCAATTATTGTCCAGGGTATCTACTACTAGATCTAGTTTATTTCCACCTTTTATTTCTACCTTTACATCACTTGGTAGTATAAGTTTTATATCAGTTAAAGTGTAGTCATAACCATATCTATATTTTATATAAACCACATTATCTAGTTTTTCTATTTTAAATATGTCAGTATCAGAAATTTCTTTGGCATTTTCTTCACTATCTGAATTTACAATAATGCTTCCTCTAGCAAATATTTTATCCCCTTCACTAGTTCTTACTTCTATATTAGAATTATTAAATCCTTCTACTATGATTTTTTCTACACTCTTGTCTACTAGGAACCCTTCTTTAGGTAATTCGTAGTTATATGATTGTTCTACTATTCTGCTTCGAATTACTTTCATTATTCCGGTTTCAGTAATACCATACATGCCAATATTCACCATTAATATTACAAATACTATAAAAACACTAAATATATCGTATTTAATTAGGCTTTCTTCACTAGTCCCTTTATACTTGGCCCATAGTATTTCAATACCTAGTAATATTAAAGATAGAGGCCAAAGTTTAAATGCTATGTCTATTGCTGAAACTTGGTTGATTTGAGAATAAAACATTATTCCTCCCATGGCTATTAATATAATGGCCATTGATATAGTTCCAACTCTTTTATTCTTCATCTATTTCACCCCTTAATTCTAATGGAGCATCTGCTTCATTATTATCTATTATAGTCTCATCTATCTTTTTGTTTTTCATTAACATTCTAGCTCCAATTATTATAAACACAAGACTTACTATTGAAGTTTGAATATATCTTCTGTACTCATAATTTATTAATGGGAACAGTATCTTTTCTACTAATATGAATATACCAATTCCTATTAATCCAAAGCCTATCCACTGAGCTTTTACATTGGGAAATATAAACTCTTTGTTTACTACTTCTTCCTTCCCATCTACAGTGTGCATACAATCAAAGAAGCTATAAAACCAAATTAATGGTAGTGTGAATAAGAATATACTAATTCCTAGCCACCCCATGAAGAATACTGAGAAGAAGAATGTACCCATTAGTGCTAGACCTTTGTTTTGGTAACCTAAATACATATGCCCTGCTCCTGGTATTATGGATAATCCTAAAGCTATGGTTTTTTTATCTAATTTATATTCAAATTGACTTTCATCAAATACTTCTCCATTATATAATTGTCTTCTTTCTATTTTCTTCCAAGCAGAAAACATATCAACTAGGGCTATTAACCATAATAGTGGATAGCCTAAGACAAATATTGCAATAGGACCATTACTATAAGTTAATGCCAATAATCCTATAGTACCTCCTACAAGTCCTACAAACATTATAAAGAATATTACAGCTCTTTCTTTTAATCCTATATAAAGGTGTGATAAGCCTGGTATTATAGACAACACAAATGCTATAAATTTACTTTTTTCTCTCATTATTTTTCCTCCTTATTTCTTTCTATATTTTCAATACTTCCAATAAATTCTGAAGTTCCATTTACTATCTTTAGGGATAAATCTGATATTCTATTCGGTCTATCCCTTTGATCTACCGTACCTAATGATGCTGAGATATCTGGCACTGTGTCCACTAAGTTAGTAAAGAAGCCTCCTAATGTTAGTACTATTGTTACTGATGCCACTGCTACAAAAAATCCAAAGGGATACTTGGTAGCTTTCTTTGGTGGAGGTAATTTTTTAACCTTATCTGATTTTATTTTTTCCATAATATTTTGGTTAAAATCCTTTGGAACTATTTCACTTGCTGCCTCAATTTCTTCTTCATCTATTAGAGATAGGAATATTTCCATACATAAATCACAACTATATAGATGTTGTTCCATTTCATGTCTTTTTTCTATAGTTAATAGATTCTTTTTATAAAATAACCATTCTACATAATCATAATGTTTCATATTTTTCCCTCCATTTCTCTCTTAGTAGATTTTTTCCTCTGTAAAGTCTTGAGGCTATAGTCTTTATTGCTACCCCTTCTTGTTTTGCAATTTCTTCGTAGGTCATTTCCCTAAAATAGAAATCTTCTAATACTTGTCTGTATATGTCTGGAATACTATTTAATAAAATTCCTAGTTCTCCACTATCTTCCTTTTTTATTAATACTTGTTCTGGGCTTTGGATTGAGCCATGACCTGCCTTGTCTACTAATACCCCAGTAAGTTCATGGGCCTCTTCTTTGAATTTACTCTTTTTTCTTCTAATCCAATCTATTGCTTTGTTAGAAGTAATTCTACTGACCCATCCTTTAAAATTATCAGATTCGTAAGTGGGTAGGGAGATATATATTTGTAAAAATGCTTCTTGTGCTACATTTTCTACTTCTCCATAATCTTTTATAAAATTTAGAATAATTGCAAATACATAGTTTTTATAAATTTCGATTATTTCATTAAAAG
>CAYZDC010000182.1:0-2668 GCA_964477045.1 uncultured Tissierellaceae bacterium
AATTGATATAATGAATCATTAGAAAGAGGGAATTATGAAAAAGTTAAATAAGATGATCTTCTTATCTATATTGGTTTCAATAGGGCTGGCTTTAAGCGTTCTAGAATCTGCTATACCATTACCAATAGCAATGCCTGGAGCAAGACTGGGTCTATCAAATATGGTAGTATTAGTAACCATAATTATTTTTGGATTTAAAGAAGGTATTATAGTATCTATGCTTAAAAGTATTGTATTAGTACTAGTTACTGGAAGTATTTCTAGTTTTATGTACAGTTTTTCAGGTGCTATATTAAGTTGTATTGTTATGTATTTATCCTATAGATTTTTTTCAAATATATTTTCTTTAATGGGTGTTAGTATTTTAGGTGCGCTTTCACATGTTACTGCACAAATTACTGTAGCCAGTCTAATGATGAATAATTTAAAAATATATACTTACTTACCATTTCTTATGCTTACCAGTATTTTTACAGGTTATTTTGTAGGCTTAGCTTCAACCTATATAGTAAGGAATCTAAGAATAAACTTTAAAATATTATTTGCGGAGAAGGGATAATTGTATGGAGAATATTATATTAGCATCTTCTTCACCTAGAAGAAAAGAAATATTAGAAAAATATAACTTACATCCAACTATAATTAATAGTAATATTATTGAAAAATCATATTCAGGAGAAAAACCTTCACAAATTGCTATGAGCCTTTCTTTTCAAAAATCATATAATGTTTCAATGTTATATCAGGAACAAATAGTTATAGGAGCAGATACTATTGTAGTATATGAAAATGAAATATTAGGCAAACCAAAAGATAAGGATGATGCATTTAGAATTTTAAAGTTATTAAATGGTAAATATCATAGTGTTATAACTGGAATTAGTATAGTACAAAATTCAACTAATATTAAAGTTGTAGACTATGAAACCACAAAAGTTAAGTTTAGAGAATTAAGCCATAATAAATTAAAGGATTACATTAATACTAATGAGCCCATGGATAAAGCAGGAGCTTATGGAATCCAAGGGTATGGTGCACTTTTGGTTGAAAAAATTGATGGGTGTTATTTAAATGTAGTTGGACTTCCTTTGGTAAAATTAGACTTCTTATTAAACAAGTTTTTTAAAATCAGTTTATTATAACCAGGTAAAGTTATCTTCCACTTCACAAGTGGTGGGTTCAACTTAATTAAATAAGTGGGTGATAATGTGGAGGTAAAATTAGAATTAGATAAGAGATATACAATCAAAGATCTACCACTAAGTGAAAGACCTAGAGAGAAATTAATTAGTTATGGAGTTGAAGCGCTTTCAAATGCAGAATTATTAGCATTAATAATTAAGACAGGAAATGTTGAGGAAACTGCAGTTGAAGTAGCACAAAAGATATTAAGCCGAGACAATCGAGGTATTGCTTACTTAGCCGATGTAAGTTTAGAAGAGCTAATGGAAGTAAAAGGAATAGGAGAAAGCAAAGCTTCTCAAATCTTAGCAGCCATAGAAATAGGCAAAAGATTAAACAGAATAGGACCACAAGACAAAATTAAAATAAGTTCACCTATGGTTTTAGTAAACTTACTTATGGATGAAATGAGATATCTTTGCAAGGAACACTTTAAAATAGCCATATTAGATACTAAAAATCAAATATTGGCAATTGAAAATATTTCTATTGGCACTTTAAATGCATCAATAGTTCATCCTAGAGATGTTTTTAAAATAGCTATAAAAAGAAATGCAAACTCTTTAATATTAATACACAATCATCCAAGTGGGGACCCTAATCCCAGTAATGAAGATATAAGCATAACAAATAGATTAGTAGATGCTGGTAATTTAATTGGAATCAAGGTATTAGATCATATAATAATTGGAGATAACAAATATATTAGCTTTAAAGAAAAAAATTTAGTTTAGAATGAGAGGAGATATTAATGGGATTATTTAATGGGTTAATTAAGGATATGGGAATAGATTTAGGTACAGCAAATACATTAGTTTACATCAAAGGAAAAGGTATAGTAGCAAGAGAGCCTTCAGTGGTTGCGATTGAAACTCATACTAGAAAAGTATTAGCAGTAGGCGAGGAAGCTAAAAAAATGATAGGTAGAACTCCAGGTAATATAGTAGCAATTAGGCCACTTAAAGATGGAGTAATAGCAGATTTTGATGTAACACAAAATATGTTAAAATACTTTATTAAATTGGCAAGTCCAAGAAGATCACTATTTCAGCCTAGAGTTGTAGTATGTGTTCCAAGTGGAGTTACTGAGGTAGAAAAAAGAGCTGTAGAAGAAGCCGCTATCCATGCTGGAGCAAGAGATGCTTATCTTATAGAAGAGCCAATGGCAGCTGCAATTGGAGCAGGTCTCCCTGTCCATGAAGCCACTGGAAGTATGATTGTTGATATAGGTGGTGGAACTACAGAAGTTGCAGTTATATCATTAGGAGGTATAGTCACCAGCAAATCAATTAGAGTTGGTGGAGATGAGCTAGATGAATCTATTGTAAGCTATATTAAAAAGGAATATAGTTTGATGATAGGTGAAAGAACAGCTGAAAGTATTAAAATTAATATAGGGTCAGCAGATATTTCAACTGATGAGAAAACCATGGATATTAGAGGTAGAGACTTAATAAGTGGATTACCTAAAACAGTAACAATTACT
>CAYZDC010000183.1:0-2590 GCA_964477045.1 uncultured Tissierellaceae bacterium
TTTTGAATAACAATACTATTATTTGCTCCAAATAGCATATTACCCCAAGTTGGTTGAGGAGCTTGAACACCGAATCCTAAGAAAGATAAGGTGGCTTCAGTCAGCATACTAGTTGCAAAATTTAATGTTGCAGATACAATTATAACTGAAATAACATTTGGTAATATATGTCTAAATACTATATTTCGCTCTTTTATTCCCAGTGATTTTGCTGCTATTACATATTCTTGTTCTCTTACTGATAATACTTGGGCACGAACTAATCTTTGCAGTCCTGTCCAAGAAAGGAGTCCAAGAATAACCATTATTAAAAATATTTTTTGATTACCTGACATTGAATTTCCTATTAAGGATGATAATATCATGGCAAATGGCAAGAATGGTAAAGCCCCAACTACCTCGGAGATTCTTTGTAAAACCATATCTATTTTTCCACCAAAGTAACCAGACAATGAACCTACAATAATACCAATAGTTGTAGAAATTATAACTGCTACAGCTCCTATGGTCATTGACATACGTCCACCATTTAACAGTCTAGTAAATATATCTCTTCCTAATTCATCAGTTCCTAATAAGTACCCTTTTAATCCCCATGTAAGTACATTACCAGTATCTGTAACTGCATAGTTTTGGTAAAAGCCTACTTTAAGATCTACTATGTTTGCATTTAGTATTTCTGTAGGAATATCTGTTTGTTTGTTAGGCATAGGGTTACCATTTTTCTTATAATAATTATTACCCCATGATAAAACATTACCCTTGTCGGTTAAAGCTGCGTAATGATATCTACCACCATTGATGGATACAATCTTTTCTCCATCTTCTACTGCAGGTACAGCTCCTTCACCTCTTCTAGTAGTATTACCCCAAACAAATACCTTTCCATCTTCATTTACTGCAGCCATAGTACCTGCTGTTGCAGCTATGTCTACAACCTTACCCATATTTTCTGGGATATTAGTATATACTCCTTTTTTAGTTCCTAGATATACCACTTCTCCATCTTTGGTTAAACCCATTGAAGCATCTGCAGTTAAAGCAAGTTTTTCTAGTTTCCCTTGATATGGATGATATTGATTGTAGTCACTATTCATTGTATTACCGAAATAAACACTTTTCCCATCTTCAGTTAAAACCACTGAATTTTGGTAGCCAGCATATACATCTTTAATATTGGTCAGTTGCTTTACTTCCATTGGAACTTTTGATTGTTTTTGTCTATCGCTACCCCATGCGAAAACTTCACCTTGATCATTTAATGCAACTACATGGTCAAATCCAGCTGCTACTTGTTTTATATTTCCCATGTCAGGGGGTATATATTTAACATCTATTGTACTTGTTATTCTAGTTTTTCCCCAAATATACATATCTCCATTAGTAGATACACCAACACTATATGTAGGTCCTATAGCTATATCTTGTAAGTTACCATTTAAGGCTTGTGGTATGTTTAGCATATCTTTTCCTGGTCCAACATTTATCTGGCTTGTTTCAGAATAAGATAAGTCAATTGGATCTAACAATGGACCTATTAGAACTATAAGAAATATGGTTAAAAAAATCAAGAGTCCTGTCATTGATATTTTATTCCCTCTAAAAGTGTTGATTACAGTACGCCAAGGACTTTGAACATCCTCTTCTTCCATTAAGGATAGCTCCTTTTTGTTTCCAAAAAGATTTCCGAAGAGAAGGCTAAAGAAACTTTTTCTTTTTTTATTATCTTTGTTGTTATCATTATTCATTGACATTATAAATTCCTCCTCCTCTTAACTATCTACTCTTACTCTTGGGTCTACTATTCCATAACTTAAATCTGTTATCAAATTTCCAAGTAAGGCTATAATTATATATAATAACTGAATTGCCATTACAACATTGTAATCCTGGTTGTTTAATGACACAATTAACAATTTACCTAATCCTTCTAAGTTAAACATTCTTTCTATTACTAGAGAGCCGTAGAATATACTCATAAACCAACCTATTAACAGTGTAACAACAGGAAGTAATGCATTTCTCCATGCATGTGAAAATATAACTACTCTTTCTTTTAATCCTTTTGCTCTAGCTGTTTTTATATAATCCATGGTTAATGCATCTGCCATGGATGCTCTTATATACCTTGTTAGCCCCGCCAGACTTCCTATGGTCATAACCATTAATGGAAGCGCTAAGTGCCTCATTTTATCTTTAAACAAAACCCAAGCACTACCAGATAGGTTTGGTGTACTCATTCCACTAACTGGAAACTTTCCTAGTTTTACTGCAAACACGTAAATAAATAATAGGGCAAATATAAATACAGGTATACTATGTCCTATTATAGTCAGTACTTGTACAGTTTTATCTATGGCCGAGTTTTTCTTCACCGCTGTGAGTATGCCTAAGGGGATTGTCAAAGCAAGCCCTATCATAACAGCAAATATATTAATAAAAATTGTGGTTTTAAGTGGTTCTTTTAATACTTTTGTTACTTCTCTTTTATGTATTACTGACATTCCTAAATCTCTTGTTAAAAGACCTTTTACATATTTACCATACCTAACTGGTAGTGGGTCATTTAAACCAAGCCTTTCTCGTGCTT
>CAYZDC010000184.1:0-2544 GCA_964477045.1 uncultured Tissierellaceae bacterium
AGATGAAATAGTGCGTTCTAGAAAGTTTGTAATGAGTGGTATGGGACCAATGGTAACTATAAATGGTAAACAAATGAATATGGACAGAATAGATGAAAGATTAAAAACAGGTGAATTAGAAGAGTGGATAATAACAAGTGATTCATCCGGTATGGGAGGCATGGGTGGAATGGGGATGATGAATTCAACACCACATCCATTTCATGTTCATGCAGTACAATTTAGGATAATAGAGAGAGATGGGCAAGAACCACCACTAAATGAAAGAGGATGGAAAGATACTGTACTAGTAGACAAGGGTGAAGAAGTAAGAGTTTTAGTTAAATTTAGAAAAGCAGGATTATTTATGTATCATTGTCACATACTAGAACATGAAGATTCGGGGATGATGGGTCAATTCTTAGTAGAATAATTTAAAGGAGTGTTTTTTATGCATAGAGGATTTAGAAATATGGGACCAAATATGTTTATGGGTTGGATAATATCAGTAATTTTAATAGTAATAATTGCTATAGCTATATATATGATAGCAAATAATAAAAAAGAGAATAATAAAATTACTAGTAATTCCGCCTTAGGTATATTAAATGAAAGATTTGCTAAAGGTGAAATAGATGAAGAAGAATATAATAGAAGGAAAAAAATCTTAAAGGAATAAAGAAAACTCGTTTGAATGATAAGAAAGTAATCGGGTATAAATATATTAACAGCTAATAAAGAGGAGTGTCAAAGATGAAAAAAGGTTACACTAAGTTTTTTGGAATGATAATTACTTCTGCTGTTTTAATGTATGGGATTATGTATCTTAACACATTTGAGCTAGAACATGTATTTTTTAGTGAAATGAGACTATATATGACAATACTTTCAACATCAGTTATGGCAGTAGTAATGCTAGGATTTATGCTTCATATGCTTGAAGATAAAAAGATAAACATGGCCATTATAGGGGTAAGCATATTGGTATTTGCATCTTCGTTTTATTTAATGAGAAATCAGACTACTATAGATGATGTAGACTATATGCAAGCTATGATCCCACATCACTCAATAGCAATCTTAGCCAGTGGGCGAGCAAATATAAGAGATCCTAGAGTAAGAAAATTAGCAGATGATATTATCGAAGCTCAGGAAAGAGAAATAAAAGAAATGAAAGAGCTTATAGAAGAACTTAAAAATAATGATTAAAATTTTATTCTAAAAATCCTTTCTACAAAACCGACATTTGTATAAGTGTCGGTTTTGTACAATCCTAGATTAATATTATGAAACTATAAAAATGGGTATAGTATATATAAATATTGTAGAAGGAAGGTGCAATGATAATGAATCATGAAAAAATAGAAAAATTTGAAGGTAAAGAAAGGCTTGAAGAGCTTAGTCCTGTAGAAACTATTAAAAGAGCAGGATTCAAAGAAGGCATGTCACTATGCGACATTGGAGCAGGTACAGGAGTTTTTGCATTCCCAGCAGCAGAAATTAGCAATAGTAATATTTATGCTCTTGAAAAATCAGATGATATGATAGAAATATTGGAAAAGAGAATAATTGAGAAAGGAATAAATAATTTAAAAGTTAAAAAAGTTAATTCAGATATATTGCCTTTAGAAGATAATGCATGTGATTTAGTTATAATGATAACCGTATTACATCACATAGAAAACAAACAAGTTCTAGTAAGTGAAATAAGACGAATATTAAAAGATAAAGGCAAGCTCCTAATAGTAGAATTTCATAAGAGAGAAACTGGCTCTGGACCACCTGTAGAAATCAGAATATCTCAAGAAGAACTAGAACAGTTTGGCGATAACCATAATTTAAACATAATAGAGAAATTTGAATTAGGCCATAATTTTTATGGTTTTATTTTTGAAGTTTAACAATTAATACCACTTCCTTAACTGGAAGTGGTGTTTTAAATAAATTTAAGATGCTAATATTCTATCTATTTTATCTTTAAGACAATCTTTAATCCTGCTGGATCTTTCATAAATCTCATTAATTTCAGCTTCTATTTTTTCTTTATAATTTAAATCTTCTATATAATTTAAGTTTATTTTCACACTTATAAGACAACCTTCTAGAGCTGCATATACTAAAATGATTCCTACCCCTACATCAGTTACAGTCTCTTTGTTTCCATACTCTAATATTATGTCCTGAAGTTCCAATAGTTTTAAGCATTCTCTGCTACAATTTAAAGGAGTAGCTAAAGCCTTTTTATAACTTTTCTCTAGTCTGTTTTTCTTTTCTTCTTTACTCTCTGGTTTATCTTCATTATATGCCACTATAACACTGGCAAATCCCTTGGCATCTTCATCTATAAACTGGTTAAACTTAACCATACTCTTTTTTATATTTTCATGACTTTGTTTTACCTTTTCTTGTATTCTTGGATCTAGTTCTTTAAAATATTCTTTATCTAATGTAAAATTTGAGGTCATAAGTGTAAGCGCTGCCCCAAGACTAGAAACTAGAGCAGACACGCTGCCACCACCAGGAGTAGGGTCTCCACTTCCAACTAAGATTAAATACTCTTTTATA
>CAYZDC010000185.1:0-2534 GCA_964477045.1 uncultured Tissierellaceae bacterium
TGTGTTTTATAATCCTAATATATTAGCAGAATACTTGATATTTACTATACCCTTATCAGTTTCATCCTTATGGCATAGTAAAAAATTACACAAGAAGATTTTATTTTTAGGAACTACTGCAGTAACATCATTAGCATTAGTATTAACCCTATCTAGAGGTGGCTGGCTTGGATTTGCATTTTCTGCATTAATATTTATTTTATTAGTGGAGAGAAGACTATTATTGTCAATAATACCAATTGTTATGGGTGGAATATTATTTTTACCAGATGTTATTTTAAACAGAATAATAAGCATTGGAAATCTACGGGATTCATCCAATGCGTACAGGATTACTATGTGGGGGATTACTAGAGAAATCATACAGGATAACTGGGTAGCAGGTGTAGGCTTTGGTCACTTGCCTTTCAAACAAACCTTTGAGACTTATATAAGGACAATGCCTATATATCATTCCCATAACACTTATTTACAAACTGCAGCAGAACTTGGTATTCCTGGTTTAGTAGCTTTTTTATTTTTTTTATTCATATTATTCAAATATGGGATAATCAAGCTTATTAAAAATGAAGACAAATATACTAGAATTATGGGAGCAGGAGCAATATCTGCCCTAGGTGGAGTTTTGCTTCATGGACTTGTGGAAAATGTACTTTATTTACCAAAGATAATATTAACCTTTTGGATTTTGGTATCTTTTATATTAACCCTAATTAAAATAAATGATCAAGAAAAGGGCATATCTTAAAAAGGAGAAAATTTATGACTTTAGAAAAATCAGTTCTTTTGTCAGGATACTATGGCTTTGATAATAGTGGAGATGATGCTATTTTAAAAGCAATAGTAACAGACTTAAGAAAAGAAAATCCAAAATTAGATATAGTAGTGCTTTCAAATAATCCTAAGAAAACTGAAGCCATGTATTCAGTTAAGGCAATAAATAGGTTTAAATTTAGTGAGCTTATAAAAGGCATAAAAAATACTTCCCTACTAATTAGTGGAGGAGGCAGCTTGCTTCAAGATGTTACAAGTACTAGATCCTTAGTCTATTATTTATCTGTAATGACTTTAGCGAAAATATTTAGAAAACCTGTTATGATATATGCCAATGGTATTGGACCCATAAATAAAACAGGAAACAGATTTTTAACTAAATTAGTATTAAATCGAGTAGATTTAATTACATTGAGAGATGAGGATTCAAAATCCTACTTAGAAAAAATGCATATAAAGAATAAAAGCATATCAGTAACAGCAGATCCAGTATTCACATTAGAAGTTGCACCAAAAGATGTTATAGAAAATATCTTCATTAAAGAAGGTATACCAAATGATAAAAAGTTTATAGGAATATCAATTAGACCTTGGAAAAAAGCGGAGAAATTGGTGGAAGTAATATCGAAAACAATTAATTATATTACAAAAAAATATAATATAAATATTATTTTAATACCCATGCATTATCCAGAAGACTTAGATATTAGCAATAAAGTTTTAGACAATATAGATAAATCTAGCTGTTTTGTAATAAAGGATCAATATGCTGTAGAAGAAATTATGGGTATTATAAAAGAACTAGATATGATTGTGGCAATGAGGCTTCATTCCTTAATTTATGCAGCAACTCAAGAAATCCCCATGGTAGGATTAGTATATGACCCTAAGGTTGAAGGAATATTATATAGCTTAGAAATGAACTATATGAGCAATGTTGAAAACTTGGATTACCATCACTTAATAGAAAACATTGATCTTGTGTGGAATAAAAAAGAAGAATTAAGAGATATACTAAAACATGGAGATGAAGACCTAAGAATTAAAGCTTTATCTAATGTCACCATGGCTATGGAATTATTAAAGGCAGGTGATTAGGTGGAATATATTAAAATATTTGGAGTTAAGATACATAACACTACACTAGCAGATGTGACGGACGTATTAAGAGAATATCTTAAAGGGGATAAAATTTCAGTTATTTACACACCTAATACAGAAATAGTAATGGCTGCTAAAGACGACGAAGATTTAAAAAATCTATTGAACAAAGCAGATCTTATAATTCCAGATGGTATAGGTCTAATCTACGGCTCTAGAATAAAGAAGAAACCCTTAAAAGAAAGAGTAACAGGATTCGATACATCTATGAAATTACTAGATATTGCGGATGAAAACTCCTATAGTATATTTTTGTTAGGTGGAAAAGAGGGAGTATCTAAAATAGCTGCAGAAAATATTGAAAAAGATTATACTAATATAAAAATAGCTGGTTATCAACATGGATACTTTAAAGGAAGTCATTTAGGACTAGTAGACCATGAAGAAGAAAAAGAAATACTCCACAGGATAAATAAGGCAAATCCAGACATTATATTTGTGGGTCTAGGATTTCCTATGCAAGAAAAGTGGATAGATAAAAATAAGGATAGATTAAATTCTAGGGTGATAATAGGTAATGGTGGGGTAATAGATATATTAGCTGGAAATGCAAAGCGAGCACCACAAATCTACCAAGATCTAGGACTAGAATGGTTTTA
>CAYZDC010000186.1:0-446 GCA_964477045.1 uncultured Tissierellaceae bacterium
ATCCGTATTTATCTGTTCAATCCGTGTCATCAGTGTTCAAACTTAAACAATGCTGAAAGCATTTTAATTATGAAAATACTTATTACAGGAGCAAAAGGGTTTATTGGAAAGAATCTTGTTGCACAACTCAACAACATAAAAGAAGGAAAAGCAAAGCACCCATCACTGGGTTCTGACTTAACCATCCTTGAATTCGATAAAGATACAGACCAAGCTCTATTAGATACTTACTGCAAAGAAGCAAACTTTGTTTTCCACCTAGCCGGTGTCAACCGTCCCAAAGAGCAAAGTGAATTTATGGAAGGTAACTTTGGATTTACAAGTGAATTGTTAGATACACTAAAGGAACACAACAACACTTGCCCAATAGTGATTTCTTCTTCCATTCAAGCAGAATTGGACAATCCCTATGGTGTTTCTAAAAAAGCAGGAGAAGATTTACTATT
>CAYZDC010000186.1:456-2524 GCA_964477045.1 uncultured Tissierellaceae bacterium
GATTATAGTAGAGATACAGGAGCTCAGGTTTATATCTATCGCTTTCCCAATGTGTTTGGAAAATGGTGCAGGCCTAACTATAATAGTGCAGTTGCTACTTTTTGTCACAATATTGCCCATGATTTACCTGTGCAAGTAAATGACCCAAATCATCCAATGACATTGGTCTATATTGATGATGTCGTTCAAGAATTAATCAACTGTTTGGTTAAAAATCCAAACAAGCAAGGTGATTACTGTAAAGTACCAGTTGAGCATAATATCAAACTTGGTGAGATAGTAGATTTAATTCAATCATTCAAAGATAGCCGCACAACTTTACAAGTGCCCGACCTATCTAACCCATTTACTAAAAAACTATACTCTACCTATCTTAGTTATTTGCCAGACGATAAATTGTCTTATCCACTAAAAATGAATGTGGATGAACGTGGTTCATTTACAGAGTTTCTTAAATCTCCAGATAGGGGACAGGTATCTATCAATATATCTAAACCAGGAATAACAAAAGGTGAGCATTGGCATCACACTAAGAATGAAAAGTTTTTAGTTGTATCAGGTAAAGGTGTTATTCGCTTTCGTAAAATAGATGAACCATCGGAGATTATAGAATATCATGTATCAGGAGATAAGTTGGAAGTGGTTGATATTCCTGTGGGGTATACGCACAATATTGAGAATCTTGGGGAAGGGGATATGGTTACGGTTATGTGGGTGAATGAAGTCTTCGACCCTAGTGCACCGGACACCTTTTTTCAAAAGGTTTAAATGACTAGAACACGGATGACACGGATTGGACTGATAATAACGGATAAAATATATTACCTTGTTATATAAAGAGAAAACTGATCTGATAATAAATGCCTTTTATAAAGTATATAACAGATTAGGCTACGGATTTCTTGAACGAGTATATCACAATTCATTTATTGTTGAACTACAAAAGAACGGATTTGATATAAAAAGTGAATATCCAATTAAGGTAACCTATGATGGAGTTGAAGTTGGCGATTACTTTGCAGATATAATAGTTGACAATTGTATTATCATTGAAGTGAAAGCAACTAAGATATTGCAAGAGGAACATGAGTGTCAATTGATAAACTATTTGAAGGCTACTAAAATAGAGGTAGGATTACTTTTCAACTTCGGAAGAATGCCTTCGTTCAAGAGAAAACTATTTACTAATGATAGGAAATTCTAAAGCGTTTGCATTTATCCGTATTTATCTAATTGCGTAAGCAATCCGTAAAAGTAAAAAAGAAATAACTATTATCGAACACAAACAAAATAATGACACATACTATTATAAAATCCGTATTATCAGTTGCATCTGTGTCATCCGTGTTCTAATAAAAAAACATACAATCAATGAAGAAACTTAAAGTATTAACCGTAGTAGGGACCCGCCCAGAAATAATAAGACTCTCCCGTGTTCTTAACGCCCTAGACGAATCCGATGCAATAGAACACATCCTAGTCCACACCGGTCAAAACTACGACTACGAATTAAATCAAATATTCTTTGAAGACCTCGGCCTTCGCAAACCAGACTACTTCCTAAACGCAGCAGGAAAGAATGCTGCAACTACAGCTGGACAAATATTAATCAATATCGACCCAGTATTAGAAGAAGTAAATCCTGATGCATTTTTAGTATTAGGTGATACAAACTCATGCTTGTGTGCTATTGCAGCTAAAAAGCGAAAGATACCAATCTTCCACATGGAAGCGGGAAACAGGTGTTTTGACCAACGTGTACCTGAGGAGACCAACCGAAAGATTGTGGATCATGTATCGGATATGAATTTGACCTATTCAAGCATAGCACGTGAATACTTGTTGCGAGAAGGATTGCCAGCTGACCGTATCATAAAAACAGGTTCACCCATGTATGAGGTGTTGCATCACTATTTACCACAAATAGAAGCATCGGATGTATTGAATAAATTGGAATTGGAAGAAGGTCAGTTCTTTGTTGTATCTGCACATAGAGAAGAGAACATTAGTTCTGAGAAAAACTTCAATGGATTGATTGAATCGTTGAATGCAATTGCTGATAAATATA